>NZ_JBAFWH010000009.1:0-232860 GCF_043195015.1 Xanthobacter sediminis
AAGCTCCGCGACCGGGATCCCGGCCTCATGCTCCTTCAGGATCGAAATAATCTGCTCTTCTGAAAAGCGACTGCGCTTCATGTCCTGGTCCTCATGTCAGCCCAGAACAAACTTCAAACTGGATTAGCGAGGAGGGGCAACGTCAGACGCGGGCGCCCCCCGCCGAGTTGCACCACCGCATCATATAGAGCAGATCGCCAGCCCCAAGGGACTCAATGCCCGTGGCAGTGGCCCGCGGGGTGGGCGCCAGGCCCACGTCGGAGAACGCGATCCGGTTGCGCCGGACCGTCATATAGACGCCGTCGGCACCATATCATCTCCGGAAAGCCGCGGCTGCGCGCGATTTCGCCAAGCGTCGGATTGTCTTGTCGCAGTGAGCGCAGGTTCAATGCGACTGACAGGCAGACCGCAATATTCCTACAACATATTGAAATCACTGGTGGGCCCGGAGGGACTCGAACCCCCAACCAGACCGTTATGAGCGGTCAGCTCTAACCATTGAGCTACAGGCCCCATGATCCAGCTGGCACATGGTGCGCGGCTGATTCCAGAGCCTTTGGTCTAGCAACCTTCCGTGGCGCGAACAACAGCGCCGGCGCCAACGAAAAAGGGGCGCGCCGGCCGGCACGCCCCTTCGGTCATGGATCGCGGCCAAGTGCCGCTCAATAGAGCGCGCCGGTCCGGGTGTTGCTGGCACTCTGCGCCGAGCGGTTGGAACCGGTGGCGGAAGCCTGTGGCTTGGCCGGCTTCTGCTGGGGCTTCTGCACCTGCTTCTTCGGATCCTTGTGCGCGGGCTTGGCCGCCATGGCCGCCGCCGGCCGCGGGGCGAGCGGCTTGTCCATGGCGATCATCTCCGAGATGGTGCCGAACTTGTAGCCCTTGGCGATCAGATCATCGAGCACGTGCTCCATGGCATCCACCGTGGAGGGGTAGATGTCATGGGAGAGCACGATGGCGCCCGGCTTCACCTGCTTCATGATCTCATCATAAACGAGCTTGGAATCGCGGTGCTTCCAATCCAGCGGATCCACCGACCAGTTCACGACGGTGAGGCCGAAGGCATCCTCCATGTGGTCGCGCAGCGCGGGCTTCATGGAGCCGTAGGGCGGGCGCAGATAGCGCGGCTTCTTGCCGGTCACTTCCTCCACCAGGGCGGAGGTGTCGCCCACCTGCTTGTCGGCGGCGGCGGCCGGAATGCGGGTGAGCTGCGGATGGCTCCAGGAGTGGTTGCCGATCTCGTGCCCCTCGTCGGCGATCATCTTGAGCACCTCCGGGTGCTTGGCCGCCATGTTGCCGAGCACGAAGAAGGTGGCCTTGATGCCGCGCGCCTTCAGCATGGCCAGCAGTCGCGGAGTCGTCTCCGGGCTGGGACCGTCATCGAAGGTGAGGGCGATATAGGGCTGGTCCACGTTGAAGGAGCGATAGATCATGCCCTTTTGCGGGCCGGTGGACGCCTGCGGGGCAGGCGCCGCGGCCACATGCGCGGGGATGGAGCCCGTGACCGTCGGGGCGGGCAGCGGCGCCGCGCCAGCCGCCGGCACGGCTGCGACCGCCGCCGCCTGAATGACCGGCGGAGGAGCGGCATTGGCATTCTCCCGTGCCGGCAGCAGCGCCGGCACGAAAGCGTAGCCGGCGCCGCCGATGACGCCGAGCGCCAGAAGTCCAGAAGCGAACAGGAGCGGTTTCACGGCGTGGGCATCCCGAGCTGGTGCATCTTATGATGGCACATCATGGCGCCCCTTCATGGATAAATCGTGAAGTTGCACCACTTTCCGGCGCCCGGAAGCGCGCCTCCTCAACCGCATACCGCCGGCTTCACCACTTGCCGGTGTTGGGCATGGAAGCCCAGGGCTCGGCCGGCGCCTTCGCGCCGCCCTTCTGCAGCAGCTCCACGGAGATGTTATCGGGCGAGCGGATGAAGGCCATGTAGCCGTCACGCGGGGGGCGGTTGATGGTGATGCCGGCGGCCTGGAGCTTGGCGCAGGTGGCGTAGATATCTTCCACCTCGAAGGCGAGATGGCCGAAATTCCGGCCCTCGCCATAGGCTTCCTTGTCCCAGTTGTAGGTCAGCTCCACCTCGGCGACATCCGCCTGGCCGGGAGCGGCGAGATAGACCAGAGTGAATTGGCCCTGCGGGTACTCCTTGCGCCGCACCTCCTCAAGCCCCAGCTTGTTGCAGTAGAAATCCAGCGACTGGTCGAGATCGGTCACGCGGACCATGGTGTGCAGGAAGCGCATCGCTCAGCTCTCGCTCTTGGCAAAATGGCGCCGGCCGGCGGCGCCGCAGGAAAGGGCGCCGACGAATCCGGCGCTGTTCAATTATGACTTTCGACGCTGATCTCAAGGGTGCCCAGGCTCAGCTCACCCGCTGGCTCGACGAAGCCCGCTGCGCGGTGGCCTTCACCGGGGCGGGTATCTCCACCGAATGCGGCATTCCCGATTTCCGCTCGCCCGGCGGACTGTGGACCCAGAACAAGCCCATCCCGTTCGACGCTTTCCTCGCCATGCAGGAGGCGCGCGACGAGGCGTGGCGCCGCAAGTTCGCCATGGAGGCGGCGTTCGCCGGCGCCAGGCCGGGGCGTGGCCACCTCGCCCTCGCCCATCTGCTGGAGCAGGGCAAGCTCGACGGCATCATCACCCAGAACATCGATGGCCTGCACCAGGCCTCCGGCGTGCCGGACGCCGACCTCATCGAGCTTCACGGCAACGGCACCTATGCCACCTGCCTCGAATGCGGGACGCGCTTCGAGCTCGACTGGGTGAAGGCGCGATTCGACGCGGCGGGTGGCATCGCGCCCGCCTGTCCTCATTGTGGCGGCCCCATCAAGGCCGCCACCATCTCCTTCGGCCAGTCCATGCCTGAGCGGGAGATGCGACGCGCGGACGCGCTCACCCGCGAGAGCGACCTGTTCATCGTCATCGGTTCCTCGCTGGTGGTCTTTCCCGCCGCGCAATTTCCCTTGCAGGCCAAGGACAACGGCGCCCGGCTGGTGATCGTCAACCGCGAGCCCACGGAATTCGACCACCTCGCCGACATGGTGGTGCACGACGATATCGGAGACGTGTTCGCCCCCTTCGCGCGCAATGCGTGAAGAAGGGTGTGCGAACGGTAGCGGAGTTGCTATCCTGAAGCTCATCAGAGCCAAGCCCGCGGGCGCGGATGTTCGGGGAACTCAGGGGTCGGGAAACGGATGGGGTCTGACGCGCTGAGATTGGGGCCACAGGCAGCTGGAATCATGAACGAGGGGACCGAGGAGCCCGTCGGGCTCGAGGAAATCTGCGGTGCCATCAAATGGTTCGACGCGTCTAAGGGCTATGGCTTCATTGTCCCTGACGACGGCGGACCGGACGTGCTGGTCCACGTCACCTGCCTGCGGCGGGATGGCTTCCATACGGCCATCGAAGGCGCGCGCGTGGTGTGCGAGGCGGTGCGCCGCGCCAAGGGCCGGCAAGCCTTCCGCGTGCTCTCCCTGGACCTCTCCACCGCCGTACACCCGGCGCCGCAGCCGGCCCGCGTGCGGGTGGAGATCGAGGCCAGGGAAGGCTTCGAGCGCGCGGTGGTGAAATGGTTCAACCGGCTGCGCGGCTTCGGCTTCCTCACCCAGGGCGACGACACTCCGGACATCTTCGTCCACATGGAGACCCTGCGCCTCCACGGCCTCACCGAGCTTCGCCCCGGCCAGAGCGTGCTGGTGCGCTATGGCGACGGGCCGAAGGGCCTGATGGCGGCCGAGGTCAAGGCCGACACCGGCACCAGCGGGAATCACTGATGATCTGCTCATTCGCGGCGCAGCGGGCGCTCCGTCGCTCGCCCGCTCCCCTTTGTCGCGCCTTCGCGCCCGCAAGAGCTCTTCGGCGGCTGCTGGCGGCCGCGCTCATCGCGCTGGCGACCCCACCGGCCGCGGCGGTGCTGATCCCGGCCCTGCGCGCCACCGCGTCCGCCATGTCGGTGGAGCCCATGGAGATCTCCACCAAGACCGGCGTCGTGGTGCTGGAGGTGGAGGTGGCGGAAACCGACGCCGAGCGCACCACCGGCCTCATGTACCGCAAGTCCCTGCCGGACCATCACGGCATGCTGTTCGACTTCAAGGTGGACCAGCCGGTCTACATGTGGATGAAGAACACCTACATTCCGCTCGACATGCTCTTCATCCGCGCCGACGGCACCATCGCCCGCATCGCGGCCATGACGACGCCCCTCTCCACCCAGACCATCTCCTCCGGCGAACCGGTGCGCGCGGTGGTGGAGATCGCCGGCGGCACGGCCAAGACCCTCGGCATCGCCCCCGGCGACCGGGTGGCCCACCGCATCTTCCAGCAGAAATGAGGCGGGTGCGCCGGCCGCACCCTGCCGGCAGCCCGTTCAGCGGCGGCTCGCGGAATTGCCCGCCTGTGTAAAGAACTGCTCCGCATACCAGCGCATCTCCGCCTCCACATCCGGCTTTCCGGCCAGTTCGCACTGGTCCACCAGGGTGCTCACGCGCTCGAACATGGTGGCCACATAGCTGTCGGGGTCGGGCTGCGCCTGGGCGATCTGGATCACCAGGTCGCGCATGATGAAGTGCTGCACCATGGAGCGTGCCTGCCCTACGGCCACCGCCTTGATGAGCCCGTTGAGCCACTCCAGGTTCTGATCCTCTGCAGACATCTTTTCTCCCTTCTACCGTGCCGCACATGATGCAGCGCAACGATACATGGCCGAAAACCCGACAACATAGCTTCCTTATTTGTTGCCGGAGAGCAACATCTTTGGCGTTTCTTTGTAGTGCCCTCTTGTCGCGGGGGAATGCACATGGTGCCGGAAACGTGAAGGCCCTATAAACAGGCTCGCTTCGGCTTCAAGGAAACCGGATTGGGCTTTCCGGCTCTCCTCGAAGGTCTGGCGCGGCACTCCGGTGGGCTCCCCGCCCGCGC
This sequence comes from Xanthobacter sediminis, assembly GCF_043195015.1. Classification (NCBI taxonomy): domain Bacteria; kingdom Pseudomonadati; phylum Pseudomonadota; class Alphaproteobacteria; order Hyphomicrobiales; family Xanthobacteraceae; genus Xanthobacter; species Xanthobacter sediminis. The sequence goes on from NZ_JBAFWH010000009.1 coordinate 4,915, forward strand.
CGCCCGGCCGTGACACGCTGCCGCGAGCATTCCTCATTGCCACGCGCATCTTCCGGGCCCCTGCCCGGCAAGCGCGTTTACCGTCTGAGGCGCGCCATACGCCCCGGACGCCGCCGCGGACGCCACGGGCGCGCCTGCGGTCCACATGCCGCGCCATCAAGAGCGCATCGAGGAGATGCCGGCGCAGCCGCCCACAGAGCCTGAAGGCCGGGGTCTCGCGCCTTATCGGAGGAAGCCATGACGACATTCGCGAGAATGGCGGTCGCCGGACTTTTGTCCGTCGCGGCCTTTTGCCCGGCCGCCCATGCGGGCTCGGTGACTCAGCCCGGCGAGACCATCGGCCTCGCCACGGGCGCGCCACTGCCCGAAGGCGTGTATTTCGTCGACACCGCCGACTGGGGGTGCCGCAACACCTCGCCCGAATCGACCTGCGTGGGCGTGAACATTCCGGTGCTCGCCTGGGCGACACCGCTGAACTTCCTCGGCGCGCGAGTGCAGCTGCTCACCGCCGTGCCCACGGTGACGGTGGGCGTGAACGGCTCGGACTACACATCCGGCTTCTACAACCCCTTCCTCGCCGGCCAGCTCGCGTGGGATCTCGGCAACGGCTTCGGCTTCAGCTACCTCCTGGGCTTCTACCTGGGGGTGAACACGGGGGTGGCGTTCGACTCAACCTCGCTCAACCAGCGCTTCGCCCTGAGCTATACGGCCGATGGCTGGAACCTCACCGCCAACGCCATCTGGGGCATCCAGTTCGACGGCTACACCAGCACCGTCAACCCGGACTTCCTGAACGTGGACCTCACCGCCACCAAGAAGTTCGGCAAGTGGGAGATCGGCCCGGTGGCCTTCTACTCCACCGATCTCAACACCCCCGCCCCCTTCTACCAGAAGCAGAGCCAGTTCGCGGTGGGTGGCCTCATCGGCTACGACTTCGGGCCGGTGATCCTGCAGGCCTACCTCACCACGGATGTCTATGAGAACAACTATGGTGGCAACGACACCCGCGGCTGGGGCCGCATCATCATCCCCCTGTGGAGCCCGCAGGCGCCGCAATCGGCGATGATCCACAAGTGACACCAGAGGCCCCGGTCGAACTCCGGGGCCGATGGCATGAGCCGGGAAGAGGAGGCCACACCCCCTCTTCAGGCTTTCCCGCGCGCGGCGGGGTCGCCGTAGCCGCCGCCCGTGGGAGTGACGATGGTGATGGCCTCGCCCGCCGCGAGCCGCACCTGGGCGCAGCCGCCGATGTCCTCAAGCGTGCCATCCGCCCGACGCACGAGGTTTTGCCCGCGCGCGCCGGGCTCGCCGCCCATCACGCCGAACGGCGCCACCCGGCGGTGGGAGGAGAGGATGGCGCAGTCCATCTCCTCCAGGAAGCGGATGGTGCGCGAGGTGCCCTCGCCCGCGTTCCACCGCCCGCGTCCGCCGGAGCCCGCGCGCAGGTGGAAGTCCTCCAGCACCACGGGATAGCGGAACTCCAGGATTTCCGGATCAGTGAGGCGCGAGTTGGTCATGTGGGTGTGCACGCCGCCCGCGCCGTCGAAGCCCGGCCCCGCTGGTGCGCCGGAGCAGATGGTCTCGTAATATTGGTGGCGCGCGTTGCCGAAGGTGAGGTTGTTCATGGTGCCCTGCGCCGAGCCAAGGGCGCCAAGCGCGCCGAACAGGCAATCGGTGACATGCTGGCTCACCTCCACGTTTCCGGCCACCACCGCCGCCGGATACACCGGCGCCAGCATGGAGCCTTCCGGCACGATGATGCGGATGGGCCGCAGGCAGCCGGCGTTGAGGGGAATCTTGCCCTCCACCATCACCCGGAACACATAGAGCACCGCCGCCTGGGTGACGGGGCCCGGGGCGTTGAAATTGTCCGGCCGCTGGGGCGAGGTGCCGGTGAAGTCCACCACCGCCTCGCGCCTGGCCTTGTCCACGCTCACCTTCACCTTGATGCGCGAGCCCTGGTCCATCTCCACCTCGAAGGCGCAGTCGGAGAGGCGGTCGATGACGCGGCGCACGCTTTCGGCGGCATTGTCCTGCACATGGCCCATGTAGGCGGCCACCACGTCTTCCCCGAAGTGGTCGATCATCCGCCCCAGCTCGGCGGCGCCGCGCTCGGCGGCGGCGATCTGCGCCTTCAGGTCGTTCACGTTCTGCGTGACGTTGCGCACCGGGTAGCGCGCGCCCGTGAGCAGCTCCACCAGCTCCGCCTCGCGGAAGCGGCCGCGCTCCACCAGCTTGAAGTTGTCGATATAGACCCCTTCCTCCTCGATCACGGTCGCGCGCGGGGACATGGAGCCGGGCGCGACGCCGCCCACATCGGCATGGTGGCCGCGCGCCGCCACGTAGAACAGGATGCGCGCGCCCGCCGTGTCGAACACCGGCATCACCACGGTGATGTCGGGCAAATGGGTGCCGCCGTTGTAGGGCGCGTTGAGGGCATAGACATCGCCCGGCTCGAACCTTCCGCCGGTGGCGCGGATGACGCTCTCCACCGATTTGTCCATGGAGCCGAGGTGCACGGGAATGTGCGGGGCATTGGCCACCAGCCGCCCTTCCGCGTCGAAGATGGCGCAGGAGAAGTCCAGCCGCTCCTTGATGTTCACTGAATAGGCGGTGTTCTGGAGGGTGAGCCCCATCTGCTCGGCCACCGACATGAACAGGTTGTTGAACACCTCCAGCAGCACCGGGTCCGCATGGGTGCCGAGCGCCGGCGCGCGCCGCGCTTCCTCGGTGCGGGTGAGCACCAGGTGATCGCGGGCCGTGACACGCGCTGTCCAGCCCGCCTCCACGACGATGGTCTGGTGCGGCTCGATGACCAGGGCGGGACCGGCGACCGACTGGCCGCGGCCCATCCCCTCCCGCCTGAAGACAAGCGCATCGTGCCATTCGCCCTGGGAATAGAAACGGGTGCGGGCGGCAGGCTCCGGCATCCCGTCGGCGAGCGGCCCCTCGGGCTCCTCGACCCGGCTGCCGCCGCCCACCGCTTCCGCCGAGATGGCCTCGATGACCAGCACCTTGCTGCCATCGATGAAGCCGAAGCGGGAGCGATGCGCGGCCTCGAAGGCGGCCTTCATCTCGCCCGCCGTGCCGAACGGCACCACCAGCGGCGCATCGGTGCCCGCATAGCGCACATGGGCGCGGCGGAAGAGGGTGATCTCCGGCTCCGGCACCCCCTGCCCCATCAGCTCGGAGCGCACCAGGGCGCCGGCAGTTTCGAGTGCGGCACCGGCGGCCGAGACGCCCTCCGCATCCAGCGGCGCCTCCACCGTGCGCTGGCGGGTGGCGCGGATGTCGGCGAGGCCCATGCCATAGGCCGAGAGCAACCCGGAGAAGGGATGGACGAGCACCGTGCGCATGCCCAGCACGTCCGCCACCAGGCAGGCGTGCTGCCCGCCCGCACCACCGAAGCACTGCAGCGCATATTCGGTGACATCATAGCCGCGCTGCACGGAGATCTTCTTGATGGCGTTCGCCATGTTCTCCACGGCGATGCGGATGAAGCCATCGGCCACCGCCTCGGGCGCGCGCCCGTCGCCGATGCGCCCGGCCAGCTCGCAGAAGCGCGCCCGCACCGCCTCGGCGTCGAGCGGCGCGTCGCGGCCGGAGCCGAAGATCTTCGGGAAGAAATCGGGATCGAGCTTGCCCACCATCACGTTGGCATCGGTCACGGCGAGCGGGCCGCCGCGCCGGTAGCAGGCGGGGCCCGGGTTGGCCCCGGCCGAATCCGGCCCCACCGTGAGGCGCGCGCCGTCATAGTGCAGGACGGAGCCGCCGCCTGCCGCCACCGTGTGGATGGACATCATGGGCGCGCGCATGCGCACGCCCGCCACCTCGGTCTCGAACGCGCGCTCGTACTCGCCGTCGAAATGGGAGACATCGGTGGAGGTGCCGCCCATGTCGAAGCCGATCACCTTGCCGAAGCCGGCGATGCGTGCCGTCTCCACCGCCCCTACCACGCCCCCGGCCGGGCCGGAGAGGATGGCGTCGCGCCCCTGGAACAGGCCGGCATCGGTGAGCCCGCCGGAGGACATCATGAACATGAGGCGGCAGTTGCCCTCCTCACCCTGGAGATCGCCCGCCACCTGGTCCACGTAGCGGCGCAGGATGGGGGAGAGATAGGCATCCACCACCGTGGTGTCGCCGCGCCCCACCAGCTTCATGAGGGGCGAAACCTCGTGGCTGACGGACACCTGCGCGAAGCCCGCCCGCCGCGCCACCTCGGCCACCTGCGTCTCGTGGGCGGGGAAGCGATAGGCGTGCATGAAGACGATGGCGCAGGCCTGCGCCCCAGCCGCGCGCGCGGCCTCTAAGTCCGCCCGCACCCGGTCGAGGTCCGGCGCGCGCTCCACGGTGCCGTCGGCGCGCACGCGCTCGTCCACCTCCACCACCCGGCCGTGAAGCTGCTCGGGCTTCACGATACGGCGGGCGAAGATGTCCGGCCGGTCCTGGTAGCCGATGGCGAGCGCGTCGCGGAAGCCGCGGGTGATGACGAGCACGGTGGGCGCGCCCTTGCGCTCCAGCAGGGCATTCGTGGCCACCGTGGTGCCCATCTTCACCGCCCGGATCTCGTCGGCGGGAACGGGCGCCCCCGGCGCCACGCCCATCAGCTCGCGGATGCCCTGGATGGCGGCGTCGCGATAGGCCTCCGGATTCTCGGAGAGCAGCTTGCGGGCCATGAGCCGGCCGTCGGGCCGCCGCGCCACGATGTCGGTGAAGGTGCCGCCGCGGTCGATCCAGAAATCCCAGCCAGAACGCGTCATCGCTCGCCTCGTCCCTCGCCGCCGGCCGCCGAGGCCGCGCGCACCGCATATTCTATAGATGGCGCGAGCGCGCCACCACGGCCCGCCGTGCGAAGCCGCATCGGGACACCTCCGCGACCCCGCGGCGCTTGACGCCGCCGGCCGGCCTTGCCATGAGGCATGTCGCTTTTGCTACGAGTCTGCCATGCGTGCCTTCGGTTCCGTTTCGCCCCTGCTGCTCGTCGGTCCCTCCTGGGTCGGCGACATGGTCATGGCGGCGAGCCTGGTGGAAGTGCTGCGCATGCGCGAGCCGAGCCGCCCCATCGACGTGCTCGCCCCCGCCGCCGCCTTGCCCGTGGCGCGGATGATTCCCGGCGTGCGGCGCACCATTCCGCTCGGCCTCGGCCACGGCAAGCTGGGGCTCATGGCCCGCTGGCGGCTGGGCCGCAGCCTGCGCGAGGAAGGCTACGGCAAGGCCATCATCCTGCCGCGCGCCTTCAAGGCGGCCATTCCGCCCTTCGCCGCCGGCATTCCCGAGCGGGTGGGCTACCGGGGCGAGATGCGCTCGCCTCTCCTCACCGATGCGCGGTCCGACAGCGCGCGCAAGACCGCCCGCACCATCGACCGTTTCGTGGCGCTGGCCCTGCCCGAGGGCACGCCCACCATGGCGCCGCGCCCCCACCTCATCCTGCCCGACGGCGCGCTCGACACGGTGGAGGCGAAGTTCCCGCTTCCCGGCGAGGGGCCTGTGATGGTGCTGTGCCCCGGCGCGGAATACGGCCCGGCCAAGCGCTGGCCCGCGGAGAAGTTCGCCGCTTTGGCCGCCCTGGCGGTGAAGGCCGGCTACCGGGTGCGCGTGCTCGGCTCGCCCAAGGATCAGGAGGCGGCCGAGACCATCGCCGCCGCCAGCGGCGTCGCGGTGGATAATCTGGTGGGCCGCACCAGCCTTTTCGACGCCGCCGCCATCCTCGCCGGCGCCGACGTGGTGATCTCCAACGATTCCGGCCTCATGCACATCGCCGGGGCGTTCGAGCGGCGGCTGGTTGTGATCTACGGCGCCTCCTCCGAGAAGATGACGCCGCCGGCCTCCCGCCGCGCCCGGGTGGTGGCCCGCGACCTCTCCTGCCGGCCCTGCCACAAGCGGGAATGCCCGCTGGGCACCCTCGCGTGCCTGGAGGGCATCTCCCCGGAGGAGGTGCTGGAGGCCGCCGAGATGACCGGGCAATGAGGCTGCTGCTCGTCAAGCTCTCCTCCCTGGGCGACGTGGTCCATACCTTCCCGGCGCTGACCGACGCCATGGGCGCCATTCCCGGCCTGGAAGTGGACTGGGCGGTGGAGGAGGCCTTCGCCCCCGTGGCCGCGCTGCACCCGGCCGTGCGCCGCACCATCGTCGTGCCCCTGCGCCGCCTGAAGAAGCGGCCCTTCGCCGCCTGGCGCTCGGGCGAGATGGCGGCGGTGCGCCGGGCGCTGGGCGAAACGCGCTACGACATGGTGATCGACGCCCAGGGCCTCATGAAAAGCGCGCTGGTCGCCGCCTGCGCCCACGGGCCGCGCCACGGCTTCGACCGCGCCAGCGCCCGCGAGCCCCTCGCCACCCTGCTCTATGCCAGCAAGCACCATGTGCCCGAGGTCGAGCACATGGCGACCCGCATCCGCAAGCTGTTCGCCGCCGCTCTGGGCTACAGCCTGGAGGACCGCCCTGCGGACACCGGGCTGAGGCCCCTTCCCCCCGGCCGGATGCCCTATCTCGTCTTCCTCCATGGTACCACCTGGGCCACCAAGACCTGGAGCCGCGAGGGCTGGCGCGCCCTGGCCGCCCGCGCCGGGGCGGAGGGGCTCGATGTGCTGCTGTTCGCCCATGGCGCGGTGGAGAACGAGCGCGCGCGCGCCATCGCCGACGGCCAGCCCAACGTGACGCTGCTGCCGCCCCAGTCCCTCGACACCCTCGCGCCCCTCCTGCAAGCCGCGGCCGGGGTGGTGAGCGTGGACACCGGGCTCGGCCACCTCGCCGCCGCCTATGGGGTGCCCACCCTCGGCCTCTACGGCCCCACCAATCCGCGCCTCACCGGCCTGTTCGGTGCGCGGGTGCGGGAGCTGTCCGCCGGGCGCGACTGCGCCCCGTGCGAGAAGGCCCGCTGCCGCATCGCGCCCGACACGCGCGAGAGCCCGCCCTGCCTCGCCGACCACGGCGCGGAGGCGGTATGGTCGGCGCTCAAGGCGCTGCAGGCGCGCCCCGGCGTGGACAACCACCAATGAAGCGTGGCACACGAAGCCGGAACGCGTGACCGCCGGGAGGCATCTTGTCCATGACGCGCCGAGTGGCCCTGAGCCGCGACATCCTTCTCGTCACCGGCGGGGCCGGCTTCATCGGCTCCAACATCGCCCGCGCCGCCGCCGAGGACGGCTACCGCGTGGTGGTGGCCGACTGGCTGGAGGATGGCCCCAAGTGGCGCAACATCTCCGACATCCCGCTGCATGACGTGATCCGCCCGGAGACGGTGAACGCCTTCGTGGAACGGGAGGGCGGCCGACTCGCTGCGGTGGTGCACATGGGTGCCGTCTCCGCCACCACGGAACGCGACGCGGACAAGATCGTCGCCCGCAACATCCGCTCCACCCTGGACCTGTGGGACCTGTGCGCCCGCAAGAACCTGGGCTTCATCTACGCCTCCTCGGCCGCCACCTATGGCGACGGCTCGGCCGGCTTCACCGACGACGAATCCACCCAGGGCCTCTCCCTGCTGGCGCCGCTCAATCCCTACGGCTGGTCGAAGCTGTTCGTGGACCGGCGCATCATGGCGGACGTGGAGGCCGAGGCGCCGCGCCCGCCCCAGTTCGCGGGCCTGCGCTTCTTCAACGTCTACGGCCCCGGCGAGGACCACAAGGACGACATGCGCTCGGTGGTGAACAAGATCTACCCCGCCGCCGCGCGGGGCGAGAACGTCACCCTGTTCAAGTCCCACCACCCGGATTTCGCCGACGGCGGCCAGCTGCGCGATTTCATCCACGTCTCCGACTGCTTGGAAGTGGTGCGCTGGCTGCTGGAGAATCCGGATGTTTCCGGCATCTTCAATGTGGGCACGGGCAAGGCGCGCTCGTTCGCGGACCTCGCCCGCGCGGTGTTCGCGGCGCTCGGCCAGGAGCCGCGCATCACCTATGCGGACATGCCGCAGAGCCTGCGCAAGGCCTACCAGTATTTCACCGAGGCGGACGTGACGAAGCTGCGCGCTGCCGGCTACAAGCGGCCCTTCCTCTCGCTGGAAAGCGGGGTGGAAGCCTATGTGAACGAGTATCTGAAGGGCCGCGGCGAGGGCGTCGGGTGAGGAGCCCGGCGGGAGTTCATTATGGTTGAAGCAGGCGTGCCGCGCATCACCGTCGTCGGCGATGTGATGGTGGATCGCTACATCGTCGGCTCGGTCTCGCGCATCTCGCCCGAGGCACCGGTGCCCGTTCTGGTGCACGGGGCGGAGCGCATCGTGCCTGGCGGCGCCGCCAACGTGGCCGCCAACGCCGCCGCCCTGGGCGCCGACGTGACGCTGGTGGGGCTCGTGGGGGCGGATGCCGACGCCGAAGCCCTGGCCGGGGCGCTTTCGCCCTATGCCGGCATCGACCTCAGCCGCCTGGTGGCGGACCCGGCGCGGCCCACCATCACCAAGACCCGCGTGATGAGCGGGCGCCAGCAGATCGTCCGCATCGACGCCGAGACCCAGGCCCCGCCCTCGCCCGAGACCCAGGCCGCCCTGGCGGCGGCCGTCGAGGCCGCCGTGGACGGCGCGCGGGTGGTGGTGCTCTCCGACTATGCCAAGGGGGTGCTGGGCGACCTCGTGATCGCCGCCGCCATCGCAGCCGCGCGGGCGCGCGGCGTGCCGGTGATCGTCGATCCCAAGCGCCGCACCTTCGAGGCCTACCGGGGGGCGAGCCTCGTCACGCCCAACCGCCTGGAGCTGGCCGCCGCCACCGGCCTGCGCGACACCACCGACGCGGAGGCCGCCGAGGCCGCCGCGGCAGCAGCCGCCCAGTTCGGCGGCGACGTGCTGGTGACGCGCGCCGAAAAGGGCATGACCCTGTGGCGGCGCGGCGGGCAGGTGCTGCACGTGCCGGCCAAGGCCCAGGAGGTGTTCGACGTCTCCGGCGCCGGCGACACGGCCCTGGCAGCGCTCGCGGTGTCCATCGCCTCCGGCCATCCGCTGGAGACATCGGTGCATTTCGCCAATGCCGCCGCCGCCGTGGCAGTGGGCAAGGTCGGCACAGCGGTGGTGACGCGTGCGGAGCTTGCCGCCGCCCTGGAGGCCAGCGTGCCGGAAGGCGCGGCCGAGGGCGCCCTCGTCACCGGCGAGCAGGCGGCCCGCATCATCGCCGGCTGGCGGGCGGCGGGCGCGCGGGTGGTGTTCACCAACGGCTGCTTCGACCTGCTCCACCCCGGCCATGTCTCGCTGCTGGAGGCGGCGGCGCGGGAGGGCGACCGGCTGGTGGTGGCGCTCAATACCGATGCCTCGGTGCGCCGCCTGAAGGGCGAGAGCCGCCCGGTGCAGGACGAAATTGCCCGCGCCCGCGTGATGGGTGCGCTGCGCTGCGTGGATCTCGTGGTCCTGTTCGACGAGGACACCCCCTACGAGACCATCGCGCTGCTGAAGCCGGACGTGGTGGTGAAGGGAGCGGACTACCGGGAAGACCAAGTGGTGGGCGGCGATCTCGTCAAGAGCTGGGGCGGCCGGGTGGCGCTGGTGCCCCTGGTGGAGGGCCGCTCGACCTCGGCCCTGGTGGCCAAGGCGCGGCGCTGAGCCTGCCCCACCGGGGATGCGCCGGCCCGCGCGCGCCGACGCCAACGGCCCTTGAGCTTTGCTCACGCGCCCTTGGCCAAGCCCATGCGGCGTTCGCGTGAAACCCGCTTGGCGCCGGTCAACGACCCGAGCCACCGGCGTAAGGACTTGCACCAAGGACCAGCACCATGCCTGTCGTCACCATCCGCATCACCGGCGAGAACGCCGTCGAGACCAAGCGCGCCCTCGCCTCCTCCGTCACGCAGGCGGTGGCGGGAACGCTGGGCATTCCCGCCGCGCGGGTGCGGGTGCTCATAGAGGAATATCCGCTGGAGAACGTGGCGACCGGCGGCGAGCTGCACTGCGACACGCTCACACCCGGTTCCGGCCCGAAAGGCACCATTGAGGTCTGAGACCAGGAGCCCGAGCGGCACCGTCACAGACCGGGGCCATCGGCAGACCCTGCCTTACGCGCAGTGGTCGATGATCTTCCGCACGAAGGCCTCGCACGCCTCGATCTGCGCCAGGGCCACATATTCGTCGGGCTTGTGCGCCTGCTCGATGGAGCCCGGCCCGCACACCACGGTTGGAATATCCGCCATCTCCACGAACAGGCCCGCCTCGGTGCCGTAGGCCACCTTGGCGTGGTCGTTGCGCCCGGCCCAGCGCTTGGCCAGCGTGACGATGGGCGCCTCCGGGTCGGCGGCAAGGCCGGGAAAGGCCGCCGTCACCTGGAAATCGATGGCCGCCTCGGGCGCGCGCGCCTTCATGGCCGGCTCCAGCTCCGCGCGGGCGTAGTCGATGACATCGGCCACCAAGGCGTCGATGTCCTCCTCCGGCAGGGCCCGCACCTCCCAGTCCATCACCGCCTGGTCGGGCACGATGTTGAGCGCGGTGCCGCCGTGGAGCGTGCCCACGTGGGCGGTGGAGGTGGGAATGTCGTAGAGCGCATCCCGCAGCCCCTCGCGATCGAGGCGTGCGCCCAGCGCCACCACCCGCGCGGCGATGAGGGCCGCCGCCTCCACCGCGTTCACCAGTTCCGGCGCGCGGGAGGAGTGGCCGCCACGCCCGGTGATGCGCGTGCGCAGGGAGCGCTTGGCCTTGTGCCCCACCACCACCTGCATGAGCGTGGGCTCGCCCACCACGCAGCCCTCGGGCCGGTAGCCGCGCGCCAGCATGTGGGCGAGCAGCGGCCGCACCCCCAGGCACCCCACCTCCTCGTCATAGGAAAAGGCGAGATGGATGGGTTTGCGCAGCCCGCGCGCCAGCATTTCCGGCACGAGGCCGAGGCACACCGCGAGAAAGCCCTTCATGTCGCAGGCACCGCGGCCATAAAGGAGGCCATCGCGCGCGGTGAGGGTGAAGGGGTCGCAGGTCCAGTCCTGCCCGTCCACCGGCACCACGTCGGTGTGGCCGGAAAGCACGATGCCCGGCACCCCGCGCGGGCCGATGGTGGCGATGAGGGCGGCCTTACCCTGGGCCTCGTCCTCCACCCGCTCGAAGGGCACGGCCTGCGCGCGCAGGAACGCCTCCACCGCCTCCACCAGGGCAAGGTTGGAGTTGCGGCTGGTGGTGTCGAAGCCGACAAGGCGCGAAAGCCAGTCCAGCGTGAGGTCGGCCGCCATCAGGTGTCTCTCCGCGTCAGGATCGGTGCGCGGATTATAGCAAGATGCCGCCCGCGCCGCGGTGCACAATTTTCGGCGGGCGGTTGCGGCGGGCCCGTTGCCGGCTAGTTTCCCCACGCCAACAAGAGGGATGACAGGGCATGATGAACACCAACCGCGCAGACCGGCACCGCGGCGAGAGCGCTCCCGTCACACGGGAGTTCCGCGCGTGAACCATCTGGTGCTGGTGCTGGGCGGAGCGCGCTCGGGCAAGAGCGGCTACGGGGAAGGCCTCGTCACCGCCGGTCCCGGCCCATGGGCCTATCTGGCGACCGCGGAGGCGCTCGATTCGGAGATGGTCGAGCGCATTGCCCTCCACCGCGCCCAGCGGGGTGCAGGGTGGCAGACCCACGACACGCCCCTCGCCCTCGCCCCAACACTCGACGCGCTGCCACCGGAACAGCCGGCGCTGGTGGACTGCCTCACCCTGTGGCTCACCAACCACCTGCTGGCGGACCACGACCTGGAAGCCGAATCGGCGGCGCTGGAGGCGGCCCTGGCGCGGCGGCCCGGCCTCACGGTCTGCGTCGCCAACGAGGTGGGCCTCGGCATCGTGCCGGACAACGCCCTCGCCCGCCGCTTCCGCGATGCCGCCGGGCGGCTCAACCAGCGCCTGGCGCGCAAGGCGGGGCAAGTGGTGTTCATGGTCGCCGGCCTGCCCATGATGGTGAAGGGCGGCTGAGCCCTCAGAGCAGCGCCACCGCGAGCGCGGCCACGGTTACCAGCGCCACCAGCAGGCCATCGGCCCAGCGATAGAGGCGCAGGGCGGCGCGGATGTCGGCGGCGGTCGCCTCGCGGCGGCCATCGCCCATGAAGGCATCCTGCGTGAGCACGCCGCCATAGACCTTGGGGCCGTTCAGCTTCAGCCCCAGCGCCCCGGCCATGGCGGCCTCCGACCAGCCCGCGTTGGGTGAGCGATGGCGCGGCGCATCGCGCACCATGGCCGCGAACGCCGCGCGCGGCGAGGCACCGGGCATGAGGGCGGCGCCGGCCACCAGCAAGGCGCCGGCAAGCCGCGAGGCGGGCAGGTTCACATAATCATCAGTGCGCGCCGCCGCCCAGCCGAAGGCGGCATGGCGCGCCGTGAGGTGGCCGATCATGCTGTCGGCCGTGTTGAGCGCCTTGTAGGTGGCGCCCCCGGCAAGGCCGCCCACGCACATCCACAGCACGGGCGCGACAATGCCGTCGGAGAAATTCTCGGCAAGGCTCTCGATGGCCGCGCGCGCCACGCCCGCCTCGTCCAGCCGCTGGGGGTCGCGCCCCACGATATGGCCCACGGCGGCGCGGCCCGCCTCGAGCCCGCCGGTTTCGAGCGCGTACGCCACCTGCTCCACATGCCAGTGCAGCGAGCGCTGGGCGATGAGCGCGCTGCCCAGCAGGCCCGCTGCGAGCCAGCCGAGCGGAAGCGCCCGCAGCCCCGCCTCCAGCAGCAGCGCCGGCACGCCGGCCGCCACAACCAGCAGCGCCACGGCCAGGCCCCCGAGCATGCGCCGCCGGCGCTCGGACAGTTCCGGCCGGTTCCAGGCGCGATCCAGGGTGCGGAGCAGCCGGCCGATCCAGATCACCGGATGGCCGATGTGCCGCACCAACACGTTCGGATAGCCGAACAGCGCCTCGAAGATCATCGCCCCCGCCGTGATGTCGAACGCCATGCCGCCCCTCCCCATATCCTGGGCGGCCCCCATAGCACGACCGGCCTTCCGAAAGACCGCAGCAACTCCCCCGGATGAGCTGATTTTCGGTCTATGTCGCCGCGCGCTCCGCCCATACAATGAATGCTGCAGTGCGGCCCAGACGGCGGAGACGAATGACCCCATGGCCATGGTCGAGCGAACGGCGCCGGACGCCGCCCCGGATATGGAGCCGCCGCCGCGTGTCGCCGAGGGCGTCCGGGTCTATGCGGTAGGCGACATCCACGGCCAGCTCGACCTGCTGCGGCGCCTCCAGGCCCAGATTTCCGCCGACCGGGCCGCCCACCCCGGCCGTGCGCACATCGAGATCTACCTCGGCGATTTCGTGGACCGGGGTCCCGCCACCGCCCAGGTGATCGAAAACCTGATGGCCCGCGAGGCCGAAGGCGCCATCTGCCTCTCCGGCAACCACGAGGAGATGATGCTGGAGGCCTACCGCTCGTTCGAGGCCTTCATGCACTGGCTCTCCGTCGGCGGTCGGGCGGCGGCGCGCTCCTACCTGCCGGCATCTCCCTCCGCGCCGGACGAGATGGAGGTGAGCGATCTGTGGCAGAGCTGGCGCCGCGCCATGCCTGAGCGGCACCTGGCCTTCCTGAGGGGGCTCGGCACCAACCATGTGTGCGGCGACTATGTCTTCGTCCATGCGGGCCTGCGGCCGGGCATCCCGCTCGAAGCCCAGAGCCGGCGCGACTGCCTGTGGATTCGCCGCGACTTCCTCGACCATGGCGAGCCCTTCGGCCACGTGGTGGTGCACGGCCACACGCCGGTGACCGAGCCGGACGTGCGCGCCAACCGCATCGGCATCGACACCGGCGCCGTCTTCACGGGCCATCTCACCTGCATTGTGCTCGACGGGGCGGAGCGGGCCTTCCTCTCCACCTGAGCCGCTGGCACGCCCCGGCGCGGCGTGCTTCACTGCACGCGAGAGGAGCCGCCATGTTCATCGCATTCTTCGAGGCCCTGAAAACGGCCGGGGTGCCGGTTTCCGTGCGCGAGTACCTCACCCTCATGGAGGCCATGGACCGCGACCTTGCGGAGCGGCAGGTGGAGACATTCTATTACCTCGCCCGCGCCAGCCTGGTGAAGGACGAGCGGCACCTCGACAAGTTCGATCAGGTCTTCGGCACGTGCTTCAAGGGCCTGGAGGCGGCCCTGGGGGAGGAGACGCCCGAGATCCCCGAGGACTGGCTTCGCAAGCTCACCGAGAAGCACCTGACCGAGGAAGAGAAAAAGCAGATCGAGGCGCTCGGCGGGCTCGACAAGCTGCTCGAAACCCTGGCCCAGCGCCTGAAGGAGCAGAAGGAACGCCACCAGGGGGGCAACAAGTGGATCGGCACCGGGGGCACCTCGCCCTTCGGAGCCTATGGCTACAATCCCGAGGGCATCCGCATCGGCCAGGACGGCAACCGCAACTTCCGCGCGGTGAAGGTGTGGGACAAGCGCGAGTTCCGCGACCTGGACGACCAGATGGAACTGGGCACCCGCAACATCAAGGTGGCGCTGCGCCGCCTGCGCAAGTTCGCGCGTGTGGGGGTGCCGGAGGAGCTGGACCTAGACGGCACCATCCGCGAAACCGCCCGCTCGGGCTACCTCGATGTGAAGCTGCGCCCGGAGCGGCGCAATGCGGTGAAGGTGCTGCTGTTCCTGGACGTCGGCGGCTCCATGGACTGGCATATCGCCCAGTGCGAGGAGCTGTTCTCGGCCGCGCGCTCCGAGTTCAAATACCTGGAGCACTTCTATTTCCACAATTGCGTCTATGAGAGCGTGTGGCGCTCCAACGCCCGGCGCGCGAGCGAGCGCATTCCGCTCATGGATGTGCTGCACACCTATTCCAGCGACTACAAGCTGATCTTCGTGGGCGATGCCTCCATGGGCCCCTACGAGATCATGTATGCGAACGGCTCCGTGGAACACAACAATCCCGAGCCCGGCAAGGTGTGGCTGGACCGCCTGCTCACAACCTACCCGAAGGCCGCGTGGCTCAACCCGCTGCAGGAGAACCACTGGGGCTACACGGATTCCATCCGCCTCGTTTCCCACATCATGGAAAACCGGATGTTTCCCCTCACCGTGGAGGGGATCGACGCCGCCATGCGCGAGCTGACCTGACCTGCATGGGAGCCGGAAGGCAGGACGCAAAGAAAAACCGCACAAAGAAAAAGGGCGCCCCGCAGGCGCCCCTTCCATTGCGAAGATCGCGAGCCGGCTCAGGCGGCCGGGCGAGCGTTCTTCTCGACGGAGCTCTTGATCGGCTCGGAAGATTCCGCCGCCACCTTCTGCGCCAGGGCGCTCAGGTCCTTGGCCTGGGTGGTGGCGGTCTCGAACTGCTTGCGGGCGTGGCTGGTGGAAAGCTCCACGGCCTCGGCCACGCTCTTGCTCTGCAGCAGGGAATTGAAATAGTCGAAGGTGGAGTTCACGTTCGACTGCATGGCCTCCAGCACCTTGGCGTTATACTCCGCCACGCCCTTGCTGGCGGTGGTATAGGTGTCCTCAAGGGTGGAGTTCACCTGCTCGGCGGAAGCCTTCAGCTTGTCGTAGTTCTCGCGCAGGGTGGCGAGACCCTTCTCGGCGATGTCGCGCACGGCCGGGGGCACCTCCAGCGGCGGGATGCCGTTGGCCGAAAAAGCCTTTTTCGCCGCTTCGATCTGGTCCTGGTACGCCTTGATGAAGGAGTCGCTCATTTCATCCTCGGGCCGCGCGCGGGGTCGTTTCGCAACGGAAGCAAGCGCCCCGGCCGGCCTTGGCCCCTGGCCCCCTCCCCCGCGCAGATGGAAGACGACCCGGAAAGCGCAAAACCGAACTTGAACTGGAGTTGATGGAGCCCTGCCTCGACGACCTCATACATAGCCGAAGGTGAGGTGCGGCGCAAAACCAATCTTGCGCCGCACAATAAAATAAAAGATGCGGTAAACGTCTCACGCCTTCTGATTGGGATCGAACGCCTGCCCGGCCTTCGCCTTGGCCTCGTTGATGACGCTCTCGCCTACGGTCCGAAGGTCCTCGGCCGCGCTCTGCGCACTCTTGGCGGCCGCAGCGGAAAGCTCGCGCACACGCTCGGCCAGGGTCTTCGCCCGCTCGTCGAAGGAACGCAGGGTGCTCTCGCCGAGGGTCTTGGCGTCGGCGCCGAGGGACTTGGCCTGCTCCGCCACCTTTTCCACCTGGCTGGAGAGGAACTCGGCCTGGAGGCTCAGCACCTCCTGCGGGGTCTTGGCGGAAACCAGCTTCTGCAGGAAGTCGAAACCGGCCTCCACATTGGATTCCATGAGGCCGATGGCCTTCTGCCGCAGGCCGGTGACGTTGGCGCGCACCTCCTCCAGCCGGCCCTCGCCGTCGCCGACCGCCTCGCGCGTGCTCTTGAAGAGAGTCTCGAACGCCTCGCGCGCCTGGGCTACGTTCTTCTCCGCGACCGCACGCACTTCAGCCGGCAATTCGAGATTCGGACCGAACTTCGTCATGGCGCTTTCTCCTCAGACATTGGGGACGGCGCGGACGGCCGCACCTCTTGGATTGTAGTATGCGCCGGGCATTCTTCGCCAATATGAAAATGGACGCAAAATGCCCGCGATTGCGTCCATGTTAACGGTTGGCCGCCATTCTGGCCGCCGACTGGGATTCACGGGGACCGCCCGGCGTCGGCGGCCATTGCGGACTGGACATGATGACGGAGACGAAGGCCCGCACGCTCGACCTCACGGAACCCCGGCTCGCGCCCCTGCGCCGTGATGAGCTGCCATCCTTCCTCGTCGATGTTTCCACCTCAGCGGTCCTCGCCGTCACATCTGCCTGCGCGCGGCTCGGCATCGCGGTCGGCCACCGCCTGCCGCCACGGGTGGCGGAGGAGGCGCGCATGCTGGCGGCGAGCCGCGGACGCGCGCCGGCTCTGGTGCGCCTCAGGCTGCCGCGCAGCCTCACGCCGCTCCTGTTCCGCGGCCTCGTTCTCGATATCGCGGATGCTCCAGCGGTCCTGTTCGCGGACCCCGCCGCCCTGGCCGAGGAACCTGTACCTGTGCCGCCCCCGGAAGCCGCCGAGCCGGAGGCCACCGCCAGCCCTGTCGAGCCGCCGCCCTCCGGCGCGCGCTTCAACTTCGAGACCGACGCCGACGACCGGCTACGCGCCCTTTCCCCGGTTCTTGCCGCCGCCCTCGGCGCGCAGGCCGTCGCCTGGATTGGCGCCAGCTTTCCGGAGCTGGAGGAAGCCGGCCATATTGTCTCCGCGCGCGCGATCGCGCAGGCGCTGGCGCGCGGTACGAGCTTCACGGGCGTGCCCGTCATCGTCCCCGGCGCGCCCGGGCTGGAGCTGGAGCTGGGCGGCGTGCCCCTGCTCGATGCCGGCCGCCACCGGGTAGCGACCAGAGGCTTCGGGATCATGCGCCGCTGGGCGCCGGGCGCGGATGCTCAGGCCGAGCCCGTGCCGACGCCGGGCGGAACGGTGGCCGCATTTCCTTCCAATGTTGTGCCCTTCAACGGCCTGACCCCGCGCGAGAGCCGCTATTTCGACGAGATCGCGCGCACCCTGGAAGCCGCCATGCGGACGGACGGCCCGCCCCCACAGGAGCCCGCGCTCGCGGCCCCTCTCCCGTCCGAGCGGACGACGCTCCGTCCCGGCGAGCCCGAGGCCCTGCGCGTCCTCGATGCCCTGCCCCTGGCGACCCTGCTTGAAGACGAGGCCCGCCTCGTCCACGCCAACCGCACCTTCTTCCAGTGGACCGGCTGGCCCGATGTGGACGCTATCCGCTCCGCCGGCGGTGTGCCGAATGTGCTGCTGGATCATCCGGATGGCTTCTCCGAGCTCCTGACCGCCGCCGGCACCCGGTTGCCGGTGGATGCCTCCGAAGCCCCGGCGGATTTCTACGGCCCGGACGCGCGCCTTCACATCCTGCAGGCCCGCAGCGCCAATCATACGCCGGCCCCGGCAGCAGCCACACCGGAGGACCCCCGCCGCGCGGCGCTAGACCTCGTGCCCTGGCCGGTGTTCATCCTCGACGGCACCCACCAGATCCTCTTCGCCAATGCCGCTGCCTGCGCGCGCCTCGATTTCAGTGCGGAGGAGCTGGAGGAGCAGCCTGTTACCATTATAATCGCCCCCGAAGCGCGGGGCGAGGCCGTGGGCTGGCTGGACGCCGCCGCGCGGGGCGAAGGCGCCCAGCCGCGCGCGCTCCACCTGCGACCCTTCAGCGGACCGCAGTTCCATGCGCTCGCCGGCGTCGCGCCCGTAGGCGAGGGCAGTGATCAATACTGCCTCGTCCTCGGGCCCGAGCCCGCCGCGGAAGAGCCGCCGGAGGCTCTCACGGCGGGTTCGATTACCCCTGATGCCGTTGCCATGGTGCCCCCCGTCCCAGAGGCGGGAGCGGAAGCTGCAACCCCGGAAGCAATGCCCGCGGCGCCAGCGGA
The DNA here is from genome assembly GCF_043195015.1 of Xanthobacter sediminis. Taxonomy (NCBI): domain Bacteria; kingdom Pseudomonadati; phylum Pseudomonadota; class Alphaproteobacteria; order Hyphomicrobiales; family Xanthobacteraceae; genus Xanthobacter; species Xanthobacter sediminis. The sequence goes on from NZ_JBAFWH010000009.1 coordinate 23,160, forward strand.
ACCAGCCGCGCCACCCGCCACGCTCCATCTCGTGGCCCGGCGCCTGATGGAGAGCCTCGGCCCGTCCTTCTCCACCGTTTCGAACTATGCGCCCGATGAGGCGGCCGCGCTGCCGGGGCCGGTTCGCGACGCGCTTGAGCGTGTCCGCCGGTGCCTGGATGACCTCGGCGCTCTCGCGGAGCCCCTCGCGGAACAACCGGAGCCGGAGCCAACAGAGATTGCGCCCGTGGTGCGGGCTGCTCTCGCCTACGTCCTCCCAATGGCGCGCCGCCGTCACGTTACCGTGCGCACGGACATCGACGACGTGCCCGCCGTTCTCACCCGGCCCGGCCGCCTGGCTCGTCTCGTGCGCCTCATGGTGGAGGACGCGCTGGATGGCGCGCCATCGGGAACCGCCATCACCGTATCGCTGGCGTGCGGCGAGGCTTCGGATACGCCGGTGGTGCTTCTGGTGGGCGACGCCGGAGCACCGGTGGACGAGGCCGCCGACGCCGACGCGTGCGCGCCGCTTGCGTCTTCGCGCGGGGCCGACCGCTTCAGCCGGTCAGGGCGTCCGCTGCGCCGCGCGCGCCTCGCCGCAGAAGCGGAGGCCATCGGCGCGGGATTCGACGTGCGGCGTGGCCTTGCCAAGGGCATGACCAGCCAGCTCAGCCTGCCCCGGCACGCATCCTGATCCGCCAGCCGCTATCTGGGTGCCTCCACACACCGGGCGGCGGCGGCCTTCAACCTTAGAGTTCTTCTGAATGTGCGCGTTGCCGTTGACGCCGGCACGATCCTTCTGCCTAAATTGATAATCAGAAGCGTTTTTTGGATGTCTTCCCATCGATTTGATTTGGGCATTCCCATGATCGTTTGTTCGTGCAACGTCTTTTCGGATCGTCAGGTGATCGACGCGATCTCCAGCGCGCAGAACATGCGCACGCCCGGCGAGGTGTACCGCTGTCTCGGCTGCGCGCCTCAGTGTGGCCGCTGCGCGCGCACCATCCGCACCCTCATGGACCAGGTGCAAGGGCACAATTGCGGCCAGTGCGCGGAGGAATGTGCGGTCGCCGGGCTCGCCGGCCTGGTGGCTGCGGAATAATACGGAGACGAAAAGTCCTATTCCCGAACCGACCCTCCCCGGGTACGGTGCTTTTCGCAGTGTTGATTTCAGATTAGAATTGATCTAACACCGATTCAAATAAGCGAACAAAATGCCTTTCCAGGCATGAGGAGCACATCATGAAGGGCGATCCGAAGGTCATCGAGTACCTCAACCGAGGGCTGCGTTCGGAGCTCACCGCCATCAATCAGTACTGGCTCCATTATCGCATGCTCGACAACTGGGGTTACAAGGCCCTGGCGAAGAAGTGGCGGGCCGAGTCCATCGAAGAGATGGTGCACGCCGACAAGTTCACCGACCGCATCCTGTTCCTCGACGGCTTCCCCAACATGCAGGTGCTCGATCCGCTGCGGATCGGCCAGGACGTGAAGGAAATCCTCGACGCCGATCTCGCAGCCGAGCTTGATGCGCGCGCCCTCTACCAGGAGGCGGCGACCTACTGCCACTCCGTGAAGGATTACCCCAGCCGCGACCTCTTCGAGGAGCTGATGGCGGACGAGGAAGGTCATATTGACTTCCTTGAGACGCAGCTCGATCTCGTCGCCAAACTCGGCCTGCAGCTCTACGCCCAGCATCACATCGGAGAGCTCGACGAGGACTGAGTCGCTCGCGCTTGCTCACCTTAGCTGAAGAAAAGCCCGGCCCCGCGCCGGGCTTTTTCCGTTCAGGCCGTTGATTTCAAAGGGCCGGTGGCGGCGCTTGGCTACCGCCGGTAGAGGCCTTGAAAGCGACACAGAAACCCATGAAGGTGCAGCCAACCTGAAGCGAGGTTCGGGAACCGGCTTGTGTTCCGGCGTCCTTCCCGATGCGTTGCCGTCCGGATGGGCCTTGCAGGTCCCGCAATCCGACAATTCGAGAGTGTCTATTGAGACTGGGCGACAACACCCGCCGCATCATGCTGGCCGCAACAGCCGTCGTCGGCCTCGCCGCGGTCGCGGTGCTCGGCGCGGCAGCGCTGCTGCCGCTGCTGGTGCCGGCCGACGAGCTGCGACGGGCCGCCATTACGGCCGCGGCGGGAACGACCGAGCGTGGCGTCACCGTCTCCGGCGATCCGGTGCTGCGCCTCCTGCCCTCGCCCCGCGTGGAGCTGCGCAAGGTCACCTTCGCCCTGCCTCACGGGCAGTCCCTCGACGCTGACGCCGTCGTCAGCAGAATCAGTGTGTGGCCGCTCCTGTTCGGCCGCATCGTGGTGTCCGAGGTGACGCTGCTGAGCCCGTCCCTGGTGCTTACGAGCGACCGGCGCGCACCGCAGCTCGGCATCCTCCCCTTCCTCACCGCCGATGACGGCCCGGAGCTGCGGGTGGTGGACGGCACCATCGCCTGGCGCTCCGAGAGCGGTCTCACCCGCGAGCTCGTCAGCGGCATCGTCGGCCGCTTCGGCCGCACCGGCGGCGGCCACGGTATGAACGTCTCGGTGGTGTTCGACTGGCGCAATGCCGCCGTGGAGGCGAGCCTCGCCGTCGATGACGTCAAGAGCTTCCTGGCCGGCATGCCCACCCCCACGCGCGCCGCACTTACCTCCAGCACCGCGAGCATGCGCTTTCGCGGCGAGGCGAGCTTCGCCGCCTCACCGGCCGCGGACGGCACCCTCACTGCCGATGCCGATTCTCTGCGGGCCTGGCTGGAATGGGTAGGCGTGACGCCGCCGACCAGCCGCGGCCTCGGCGCCTTCTCCCTCAGCTCGCATGTGGCGCTGGACGGCGGCGCGCTCAATCTCACCGACACCGTGCTCGACCTGGACGGCAACCGCGGCGAAGGCGGCCTGCTGGTGAAGCTCGGTGGCGAGCGGCCGGTGATCCAGGGCACGTTCGCCTCCGACAAGATCAGCCTCAATCCGTATGGGCGCATGCGGCTCACCAGCGACAGCGGGCGCGAATGGAGCCGCGAGCCGCTCGACTTCTCCGCCCTAGAGGCATTCGACCTGGACCTGCGCGTTTCGGCCGGGCAGGTGACCACCGAGAACACAACCTTCACCACGGTCGCCGCCAGCGCGGTGCTTTCCGGCGGCAGGATGGTGCTGGCCCTGGGCCAGACCAACGGCTGGAACGGCATGCTGCGAGGCACCGCCACGCTCACCCCCAACTGGAGCCGGCGCGCCGCGGACGGCACGGGCATGGCCGTGCGGCTGGAGGCGGAGTTCGCCGACATCTCCCTGGAACGGGCGCTGACCGATATCGCGGGCATCGACACCTTCGAGGGCACCGGCACTCTGCAGTTCGACCTGCAGGGCGAGGGGCGCAACGCCCAGGACGTGGCGCAGAGCCTCATGGGCACGGTGGCTCTCACCGGCCATGGCGGCGACCTCGTGGGCTTCGATGTGGCCCAGCTCCTGCGCCGTGTGGAGCGGCGCCCCCTTTCCGCCACTGCCGATGCGCGCGGCGGCCGTACGCCGTTCTCGGAGCTGGCGCTGCAGGCGAGCCTGCGCCATGGCACGGCCACCATCGGCACCATGTCCATCGACGGCAGGCAGGTGCACCTGGACATGGAGGGCACCGTCGACGTGGCCCAGCGCACGCTGGACCTCTCTGGCGCCGCGGCCCTGAAGGCGGCGGGCAAGGGCGGGGACACGAAGCAGCTCTCCCTACCCTTCCTCGTGCAGGGCCCCTGGGCCTCGCCGCGCATCATGGCCGATCCCTTGAGCCTCATCGAGCGCTCGGGCGCGGCCCAGCCGCTGCTGGAAGCGGTCAAGAGCCGCAAGGCGGGCGCCGCCGTGCATTCCATGATCGAGAAACTGGTGAAGCCGGTGGCGCCGCGACCGGCGGAAGCAGGCGGCTCCGAGAACTGAGCCGACCGGCGCAGAACCATCTGCGCGGCGGCTCTCCCCTCTTTAGACAGCCGGCACTGCTGGACTGATCCAGGCTGCCCTGCGCGAGCAACGCGCGGAAGCTCTACCGTGCCGCGGATGCGCGCGGCTGCTGCGCGGGGCGCAGCGCATCCTGCCTCAGGCGGGCGAACATCAGGTGGTCCTCCCACATGCCGTTGATGCAGAGATACTGCCGCGAGTAGCCCTCGCGCACGAAACCGCAGCTCTCCAGCAGGTGAATGGAAGGCTCGTTCGTGGGCATGCAGGCCGCTTCCACCCGATGCAGGCGCAGCACCTCATGCGCTACCGGCAGCAGCGCCATCACGGCGGACTTCATGAAGCCCTGTCCGGCATAGGCCGCGCCCATCCAGTAACCAAGGCTCGCCGCCTGGCACACACCGCGCCGTACGTTCGACAGTGTGACGCCACCGAGCAGCTGATCGTCCGCGCGGCGGAAGATCAGCAGCGGATAGGCCTCGTCGGAGAGCATGTCGCGGCTGTAGCGGGCGAGGCGACGGCGGAAGGCCGCGCGGGTGAGGTCATCGGCCGGCCAGACCGGCTCCCAGGGGGCGAGGAAGGCCCGGCTCGCGGCCCGCACGTCACGCCACGCCGCGAAGTCCTTCATCTGCGGCGCGCGCAGATACACCCTCTCGCCTTCGATGGCCGGCAGGACGTCGGATGCGAACAGCGAACTCAGAGGCCACATGATCGACGCACTCGAAGCCTCGTCAGATTGACCAAACGGCCGGTGCCGGCCAAAGCCGCCGCCGAGCCCGCCTTTCACCCGCACTCGTCGACAGGACGCGCGGCCCAGCCTAGCGGGCGAGGCGCTCCACCGCGCGCGCGGTGGGCTCCAGCCCCGCCTGGGGCCCGAGAGTGGTGAGGGTGGGACGCCCACGCGCCACCAGAGTTTGCGCCGCCTGCCGCACCGCCGCAACATCCACGGCATCCACCTTGGCGACGATCTCATCCACCGGCACCACCCGGCCGAAGCCGAGGATCTGCCGCGCGAGCTGGTCGGCGCGGGCACCGGAACTCTCCAGCGCCGCGAGCAGGCCGACCTTCATCTGCGCCTTGGCGCGCGCCACCTCGGTCTCGGTCACGGTCTCGCCCGCGGCCAGGATCTGGTCGATCACCGCCTCCGAGAGCTCGCCGGCGGCCTCGGTCTCGGTGCCCGCGTAGATGCCGAACAGGCCGGCATCTGAATAGCTCCAGTGGAAAGCATAGATGCTGTAGCAGAGCCCCCGCTCTTCCCGCACATCCTGGAACAGGCGCGAGGACATGCCGCCACCGAGCACATTGGTGAGCACCTGCAGGGCGTGATAGCCGGGGTCGAGATAGGAGCAGCCCTCGAGCCCGATGAGCACCTGCACCTGCTCCAGCTCGCGCGGCGCGAGCCGGAGGCCGCCGGCATAGGCCGCCTTCGGCAGATCGGGCTTCGCGGCACCGCTGATGGAGGCGAGGCGCGCGGATGCTTCCGCCACCACCTGCTCGTGCTCCACCGCGCCGGCGGCGGCCACCACCATGCGGGGCCCGCGATAGGTGCGGGCGAGATAGGCGCCGAGCTGGTCCCGATTGAAACCGCGCACGGTTTCCGGCGTGCCGAGGATGGAGCGGCCCACCGACTGGCCGGGGAACGCCTGCTCCTGGAACAGGTCGAACACCAGGTCGTCGGGCGTGTCCATGACCGCGCTGATTTCCTGCACGATCACGCCCTTCTCGCGCGCCAGTTCCTCGGCGGCGAAGGCCGGCTCGGTGATGATGTCGCAGAGGATGTCGAGGCCGAGCGGCACGTCCTCGCCCAGCACGCGCACGTTGTAGCTGGTCTGCTCCACGGAGGTCGCGGCGTTGATGTCGCCGCCCACCTGCTCGATCTCCTCGGCGATGCGCCGGGCCGTGCGGCGTCGCGTGCCCTTGAAGGCCATGTGCTCCAGCAGGTGGGAGATGCCGTGCTCGTCTTCGTTCTCGTCGCGCGCGCCGGTGCCCACCCAGATGCCGAGGGAGGCCGTGCCCAGGTGCGGCATGGACTCGGTGACGACGGTGATGCCGTTGTCGAGGGTTGAAACCTTCACGCCGGAAGTATCTGCGCTCATGTGTTCCGTCTCAGGCGGCCGCGCCGGCGGCGATGCGGGCGCGGGCCCGGATGAAGGCCTCCACGGCGGCAAGGTCGTTGGGCAGCACGGTGACGCTTTCGCGCCGTGTCATCAGGTCCGCCATGTGGGGCGGCAGCGGCGGGCGATGGCCGGTGGCGGCGGCCACGGCATCCGGGAACTTGGCGGCGTGGGCGGTCGAGAGCACCACCTGCGGCACCCTTGCCGCGTGCTCCACCTTGTCCGCCACCGTGAGGCCCACGGCGGTGTGCGGGTCCACGAGGTAGCCCGCGCCACGATAGAATTTTGCGATGGTGGCCGCGGTTTCCGGCTCGTCGGCGCGCGCAGCCGAGAAATCGGCGGCGATGGCGGCCAGCGCATCCTTCGGCAGGGTGAAGCTGCCCGACTGGGCGAGCGAGCCCATGAGCTGGCGCACGACGGCCGCGTCGCGGTCCACCGCCTCGAACAACACCCGCTCGAAATTGGACGAAACCTGGATGTCCATGGAAGGAGAGGTAGAGGGAGTGACGCCCGTCACCTCGTAGCGGCCCGTATCCAGCGTGCGCACCAGGATATCGTTGACATTGGTGGCGATGGCCAGATCGCGGATGGGCAAGCCCATCTTCTTCGCCACCCAGCCGGCGAGGATGTCGCCGAAATTGCCGGTGGGCACCACGAACGACACCTCGCGGTGGGGCGCGCCGAGCGCCGTCGCAGCATAGAAATAGTAGACCACCTGAGCCACGATGCGCGCCCAGTTGATGGAGTTCACCCCCGCCAGCGCGAGCTGGTCGCGGAAGGCATGGTGGTTGAACATGGCCTTCACGAGGCCCTGGCAGTCGTCGAACGTGCCTTCCACCGCGATGGCATGGACGTTGGGCGAGGCCACGGTCGTCATCTGCCGCCGCTGCACCTCCGAGACGCGCCCGTGCGGGAACAGGATGAACACGTCCACCGCGTCGGAAGCGCGGAACGCCTCGATGGCCGCGCTGCCCGTGTCGCCCGAGGTGGCGCCGACGATGGTGGCACGGGTGCCGCGGGCGGTGAGCACATGGTCCATCAGCCGCGAGAGCAGCTGCATGGCCACGTCCTTGAAGGCGAGGGTGGGCCCGTGGAACAGCTCCAGCACGAAGCGGTTCGGCCCCAGCTGCACCAGCGGCGTCACCGCCGGGTGGCGGAAGCCGGCATAGGCATCGGCGATCATCAGGTCGAGCGCGCGCTCGGGCAGCGCATCCGCCACGAAGGGGGCGATGACCGCCTTTGCCACGGCGGGATAGGGCTTGCCGGCGAGGGCGGCGATGGCCTCGTGCGACAGGCTCGGCCAGGTTTCCGGCACATAGAGGCCGCCGTCGCGGGCGAGGCCCGCCAGCAGGGCATCGGAGAAGGACAGGGCCGGGGCTTCACCGCGGGTGGAAACGTAACGCAAAAGGTCCTCGCCGGAGTTCTCGCCGCATCGTGCGGATGACGGACAGCCGGCCCAGCCTAAACGCAAGCGGCGTCGCGCGAAAGGCTCCACCGCCCGGCACCGGGCCCGGTCTCACCGATAGCCGATTCGCGCGCCTCCGACCGTGCCCGCTTGACCCCGTCGATTTCGTATGTACTGATTGGTACATTAAAAACCATTCGGTACAGATCATGACATCACGCCCTCCGCTCCCGCCCTTCACCGAGGAGACCGCCGCCCAAAAGGTCCGCATGGCGGAAGACGCCTGGAACACCCGCGACCCCGAGCGCGTCTCCCTCGCCTACACGCCGGACAGCCGCTGGCGGAACCGCTCGGACTTCATCACCGGCCGCCCGTCCATCGTCGCCTTCCTCGAAGCCAAGTGGCGGCGCGAGCAGGACTATCGCCTCATCAAGGAACTGTGGGCCCATGCCGGCAACCACATCGCCGTGCGCTTCCAGTACGAGTGGCGCGACGGGGCCGGCGACTGGTTCCGCTCCTACGGCAACGAGCAATGGGAATTCGACGAGAACGGCTTGATGCGGCGGCGCGAAGCCTCCATCAACGACGTGCCCATCGGCGCCGGGAACCGCAGGTTCCTCTGGCCGGCGGGGCCGCGCCCGGCGGACCATCCGGGCCTCGCCGAACTGGGGATGTGATGGCGCGGATCGTGATGGAACGGGAGGACGTGCTGCCGGCCCTCGGGGAGGTGTTCCGCGAGCACGGCTTCGAAGGCGCGAGCCTTACCGCCATCACGGCCGCCACCGGCCTCGGCAAGGGCTCGCTCTACCACTTCTTCCCCGGCGGGAAGGAGGAGATGGCGGCGGCCGTGCTCCAGGAGATCGACGGCTGGTTCGAGGCCCACGTCTTCACCCCCCTGCGGGAGGAGGAGGACGCCCCAGCTGCCATCCGCGCCATGCTGGAGCGGGTGGATGCCTATTTCCGCTCGGGCCGGCGCGTGTGCCTCGTGGGGGTGTTCGCCCTCGGCGAGGTGCGCGATCGCTTCTCAGAAGGGGTGCAGGGCTATTTCACCGCCTGGCGCGATGCGCTTCGGGCCGCCCTGCGCCGCGCAGGCATCGCCGAGGCAGAGGCCGCCGAGCGAGCGGAGGATGCGGTGCTCGCCATCCAGGGCGCGCTCACCCTCGCCCGCGCGCTCCATGAACCGGAGGTCTTCACCCGCACCCTCGCGCGCCTGGAGCGCCGGCTGCTGGCTCCCTGACACGAAAAGGCCCGTGCGCACCACGCACGGGCCTTTGCTTCATCTCACGCAGCATCGCAGCGAAACCGAGCCGGGGCGGCCGACGCCGCCCGCCCGCGCCTTCAGTCCCGCAGCAGGGCTTCCACCCCGGCGGCGATGGCCAGCAGCTCTGCATCGCGACCGCCGGATGCCGCCAGCATGAGCCCCACCGGCGCCCCGCCCGTGCCGGAGAGGGGCAGGGAAATGGCGCAGCCGTCGATCATGTTGATGAGGGTCGGGTTGCGCAGGGCCGCGAGATTCGCCTTGCCGTAGGCCGCGTCGTCGGTGGCGAGATCGGCGATGCGCGGCGGCAGGATGGGCGCGGTGGGCAGCACCAGCGCGTCGAACGGGGCGAGGCGCGCCGTCGCCCCGTCCACCAGCGCATTGCGGGCCGCCACGAGGTCGAGATAGTCGGCGGCCGACTGCTCCGCGCCGCGGCGGACTCGCACCGAGACCCGCGGATCGTAGGCCGCGCCCTTCTCTTCCAGCAGCCTGCGGTGCACCGCATAGCTCTCGGCGGCGGTGAAACCGCCCTTGGCGTTCATGGGCGCGATATCCGCGAACTCGGGGAAGGGCTCCTCGTGCACCAGCGCGCCGCCGGCGGAAAGGCGGGCGAGGGCAGAGGCGAAGGTCGCGGCCACCTCGGGCTCCAGCCCGTCCAGGGCGACCGTGGTGGGCACCAGCAGCCGCAGGCCCTTCACGTCCCGCGCCGCGAGCGGTGCCGGCTCGGCGCCGGAGAGGATGGCGTCGAGCGCCGCGCAGCAGGCCACGGAGCGGGCGAGCGGGCCCACGCTGTCGAGCGTGCCGGAAAGCGGGAAGGCCCCCTCGCGCGGCACGCGCCGCGCCGTGGGCTTGAAGCCGGTGATGCCGCAGAAGGCGGCCGGGATGCGGCAGGAGCCGCCGGTATCGGTGCCGAGCGCGGCATGGGCCATGCCGTCGGCCACCGCCACCGCCCCGCCCGAGCTGGAGCCGCCGGAAACGCGGCCCACCGCGCGCTCGAAGGGGCTGCGAGGATCACCATAGTGCGGGTTCATGCCGAGGCCGGAATAGGCGAACTCGGTCATGGTGTTGCGGCCGATGATCACGAACCCGGCCCGGCGCAGGCGGGCGACGGCCGGCGCGTCACGCAGGGCCGGCGGGGCATCGGCCAGCACGCGGGAGCCGGCGGCCGTGACCTCGCCGGCGACATCGAACAGGTCCTTCACGGAAACGGGGATGCCGGCGAAGGGCGAAGGCGCGGCGCCGGCCTTGCGCAGGGCGTCCTGCCCGTCGGCGGCGGCGCGCGCCGCCTCGGCGTTGACGGACACGAAGGCGCGGGCACCCTCCCCTTCCGGCGCCGCGATGCGGGCGAGGCAGGCTTCCGTGAGCGCGCGGGACGTGGTGCGCCCGGCGGCGAGGTCTGCGGCGAGCACGGCAAGGGTGGGCTGGGGCGAGGACATGAGGGGCAGAGCGGACATGAGGCTACCACAAGCAGAAAGCCCGCCCCGTCAGAGACGAAGGGGCGGGCGGACCGGACCGAGGGATCAGACCGGATCGTAATAATGGATTTCAAGCAGCATGCATCCCTTCTCCGACTTGAAGGGCCCGTGGAAGGCGCCCGGCGGGCGCACCGCATAGGTGAAGGGCTGGAAGGATTCCCCGCCCTCCCCCTTCTCGTCATTGCCCACCGTGAGGTCGCCGGAGAAGAGGAACACCTCTTCCCAATAGTCGTGCACGAAGGGCTTGGTGGTGTAGATGCCGGCATCGAACCGCAGGATACGCGTGCGCGAACCCTGCTTGTTCTTCTCGTCCAGCACCCCGGAGAGGATCTTCTGCTGGATGCCCGAGGGATATCCGGGCGGCACTTCCCAGCCGGTCGAAAGATCGACCGTCCTGAACTCGTCGTGGATCTTGTTGATGGCCATGGGGGCAGTCCTGGTTGAAAGTCTTGCCGCGCGTCACTCGGCGGCGCGGGCGGGGGCGGCGGGCACCTCGTCGGCGAGGTCGTAGCTCGAAAGCATGCGGTCCACGAGGTTGCCGGCCTTGGCCCAGTCGTAGGTGCGGAAGGAGTGGTTCTTCACCACGAAGCTCGCCCCCGCGTAGAACATCTCATACTGCGCATGGCGCGAGGCGAACTCCGAGCCCACCGCGTCCCATGCCAGCTTGAAGAACTTCACGCGCTCGTCGGCGCTGGCGGCCGGGGACTGCTGGGTCTTGCGGATGAGGGCCGCCAGCTCCGGGTTCTCATAGTCGTGCACCGAGGACGGCAGCATGATGAGGCCGCCGCCGGCCAGCTCGCGCAGGGTGCCGATGAGCTTGCCGTAAAGCTGCTGCGCCATGGTCTGGGCGGCATAGAGGGTGTGGCGATCGGGAATGAAATAGGGGCCGTAATGGGCGCCCTTGGCCTCCATGGCGGCGACGAAGGCATCCACCATGCCCACCTCGGCCGAGAGCTGGCCCAGCGTCTCGCGCACCTGGGGGAAGTTGATGATGCCGTTCACCTCGGCGATGCGCCGGGCGAGGCCGGCGAGGAACCGCACCTTCACCGAGAGGCGGATCTGCGCCTGGTAGTTCTGGTAGACGTGGGCCGGGGTGGCGTGGAACTGCTTGCCCACCATGGCGACGTCGTCAACGATGAAGACGCGGTCCCACGGCACCTTCACGTCATCGAAATACAGCACCGCGTCGTTCTCGTCGAAGCGGCTGGCGAGCGGGTTGTCGAACACCGAGGGGGAGGCCGCCTCGTAGGACTTGCGCGAGAGCACCTTCAGGCCCTTCGCATTCATGGGAATGGCGAAGGAGAGGGCGTATTTCTCCTCACCCGGCTGCAGCGGCTGGATGCAGGTGACGAACACCTCGTTCGCCATGATGCCGCCGGTGGCCAGCATCTTGGCGCCGCGCACGGTGATGCCCTCGGCGTCACGGTCCACGATGGCGGCGGAGAGGAAGGGATCGGCCTGCTCGGCCGCGTTCTTGGAGCGGTCGGCCTGCGGATTGATGATGACGTAGGTGAGATAGAGGTCGTTGTCGCGGGCGAAGCGGTAATAGTCCGCGAGCGCGCCGGCGCGGGCCTTGTCATAGGCCTCGAACTGGTCGAGCCCCATGTACATGCCGGCGATGCAGGACGCCACGTGGTCCGGCGCGCGGCCGAGGAAGCCGGCGTGCAGCTCGGTCCAGGCCTCCAGGCCCTTGCGGCGGGTCACGAGGTCTTCATAGCTCTTGGGAAGCTGCCAGATGCGATTGGCGCGGGTGCCGGTCTCGGTGGCGAAGGTCATCAGCTCCGCGTTTTCCGGGGCGCTGTGGAAGTCGAACATCTTGGCCACGGAAGCCACCGCCCGCGCGTAGGCGGGGTGGGTGGTCACGTCCTTCACCAGCTTGCCGTCGACGAAAACCTCGCGGCCGTCCCTCAGGCTGGCGGTATGCTCTGCTCCGGTCTTGATCATCTGGAAGGTCCTTCGAGTTTGGCCGCGGTCGTTTCAGCGCTGCGGCATGTCGGTGGACGCGAGCGCATGATAACGCCCGCGAAAGAAGATGAGAGGCGCCTCGCCTGATGGGGCAGACACGCGCAGCACGCGGGCGATGAAGATCTCGTGGTCGCCACCCTCATGGATGGCGTGGGACACGCATTCGAGATGCGCCAGCGCGCCGGCGATCAGCGGCACGTCATGGGCGCCCAGGTGGTGGTCCACGGCGCTCCACTTGTCCTCCAGCGCGCGGGCGAAGCGGTCGGAAAGCTCGCGCTGGCCCTCGCCGAGAATGTTGATGCCGAAGCCCCGCGCCGCGCGCATGGCCGGCAGGGAGAGAGCCCGGCGGTCCACGGAGAACAGCACCAGGGGCGGATCGAGGGAGACTGAGTTGAAGGAACTCATGGTCATGCCGATGCGCGTGCCGTCGGCGGCGGTGGCGGTCACCACGGCGATGCCGGTGGCGAACTGGCCCAGCACCTGCCGGAAGGTGCGCGAATCCAGAGGAGGAAAGTCGGTCTGCGACATCTCGGGCTCGCTGGAAGGATTGGTTATTAGCTTTGTTAGAAAGCTAATTTATCATAGGCGCCGACGTCAAGCGCAAACCGACGACACCAGCCCTGCGGCGTGCGCGGCGCAGGGCGCGGACGGGCTTGAACGCCATCGCCGGAGCCCAGCGCGAACAGCGGGCGGCACGTTGCTCTCCGGCAGCGCTATAATCCGAGCCGATGCGACCGCGACCGGATGAAGCCTTGAGCCCCTTGCCCTCCCCCGCCCCGCCCGGCCTGCTCGTGGTGAAGCTCGGCGGCAGCCTGCTGCGCGGGGCGGCGCCGCGGGCGCTGCTCGGCCGCCTCGCGCCCCTGCCCGGCCTGGTGCTGGTGCCCGGCGGCGGCCTGTTTGCGGATGCGGTGCGCGAAGCGCAGCCGCGCCTGGGCTTCAGTGAGGGCGCGGCCCACCGCATGGCGATCCTCGCCATGGAGCAGACCGCCTGCGCGCTCCATGATCTTTCGCCCGCGCTGCGACCCGCGCGCACCCTCGCCGGGCTCGCCGCTGCCGGCACCGGGGCGGCGCTGTGGTTCCCGGCAGCCGCGCTCGTGGGCCACCCCGATATTCCCGAGAGCTGGGACATCACCTCCGACAGCCTCGCCCTGTGGCTGGCGCGCCAGCTCGCCGCCCCGCGCCTGCTGCTGGTGAAGGCCGAGGGCGTCGCCGTACCCGCCCCCTGTAGCGGCCGCGCGGGGGACCTTGCCGCCTGGAGCGGCCTCGGCCTCGTGGATCGCGCGTTCGAGGGCATGGCGCTCGGCTACGAAGGCGATATTGTGCTTGCCGCCGCGGACGATGCGTCCACCCTCGACACCGTCCTTGCCCCATACGAAGCGGCGGGCAGGACCCACGAACCCTGAAGGCCGAAGGCCCGATGAAAAAAGTGACCAATCCCCGCTGGGCCTGGGCCCTGACGGGTTCCGGCCATTTCTTCACGGAGAGCATGGAGATCATCCGCGAGCTGGGAGACGTGGATCTCTTCATCTCCGCCGCCGCCGCCGAGGTGCTGCGCATGTACCGGCAGGACAAGGAGCCGCTGCCGGAAAGCGTGCACATCTACCGCGACGACAGCGCCTCCTCCGCCTCCGTCGGCCGCTTCTACCATGGGGAATACCACACGCTGGTGGTCTCCCCCGCCACCTCCAACACGGTGGCGAAGGCGGTCTACGGCATCTCCGATTCGCTGGTCACAAACTGCTTCGCCCAGGCCGGCAAGTGCCGGGTGCATTGCATCGTCTTCGCCTGCGACACCGCGCCCGAGCTCATCACCATGGCGCCGGAAGGGCCGGTGCCGGTCTATCCGCGCCGCATCGACCTCGAGAACACGCGTAAGCTCAGGGAGTTCGAAGCCACCGACGTGGCCGAGAGCCTCGCCGAGCTGCGCACGATCATCGCCCGCCGGCGGGCGGAGCTGGCGGCGGCCGGCGTCATTCCCGCCCGGGGCTGAGGCCATGGCGGAGCGGGTCGCGCTCATCACTGGCTCCCTGGCAGAGCCGCGCATCGCCCGCATCGCCGAGGCGATCGCGGACGAGGCTTTGCATCCGGTGGTCATCAACATCGGTGTCAAGGTCGCGGCGCTCATGACCGCCGAGATCGTGGAGCGGCGCCTGAAGCTGCCTGAAGGCATCGACCGGGTGGTGATGCCCGGCCGTTTCCGGGGCGATCTCGACCGGCTGGCGGCGCATTTCGGCATCCCCTTCGCGCGCGGGCCGGAGGAGGCGGCGGACATCCCGGACTATTTCGGCCGCAACAAGGGCGCGGCCGATCTCTCCCGCCAGGAGGTGCTGCTGTTCGCGGAGATCGTGGACGCCACCCGCCTCTCGGTGGAGGGCCTGCTGGAGCGCGCCCGCCGCCTCCGCGCGGACGGCGCCGACGTGATCGACCTCGGCGCCCTGCCGGACGCGCCCTTCCCCCACCTGGAGGAGAGCATTGCGGCGCTCAAGGCCGACGGGTTCCGGGTGAGCGTCGATTCGTTCGATGTCTCCGAGCTCGCCCGCGCCACCCGCGCGGGGGCGGACTTCCTGCTCAGCCTCAACGAGACCAACCTCGACATCGCGAGGGAAGGCGCCGCCGTGCCGGTGCTGGTGCCGGCGAAGCAGGGAGACCTTTCCTCCCTCATCCGCGCGGTGGAGGCCTGCGAGGCCATGGGCCGGCCCTTCCTGGCCGATCCTATCCTCGATCCCATCCACTTCGGCTTCACCTCCTCCCTCCTGCGCTATGCGGAGCTGCGGCGGCTGAAGCCGGAGATCCCCATCCTCATGGGCATCGGCAATGTCACGGAGCTGACGGACGCCGACACCACCGGCATCAACGCCATCCTCATGGGTGTCATCTCCGAGCTGCGGCTCAATGCGGTGCTGGCAGTGCAGGTGAGCCCTCATTGCCGCACCGCCGTGCGCGAGTTCGACCGGGCACGGCGGGAGTTCTTCGCCGCCCGCGAGGCGCGCTCCCTGCCCCAGGGCTTCGGCGGCGGGCTGATGGCGCTGCGCGACCGCAAGCCCTTCACCACCACCCCGCAGGAGGTGGAGCAGCTCGCCGGGGAGGTCACCGACCGCGCCTTCCGCATCGAGGTGACCCAGAACGGCATTCACGCTTACAACCGCGAGGGCCACCATGTGGCCGAGGAGCCGTTCGCCCTCTTTCCCCACCTCAAGGTGGAGCACGACGGCGCCCACGCTTTCTACCTGGGCGTCGAGACCGCGCGGGCGGAAATCGCCTACCAGCTCGGCAAGCGCTACGCCCAGGACGAGCCCTTGCGCTGGGGCGTGGCCGGCCAGACCGGTGGGCAGGTGGACGAGGCCCACAAATTGACTTTCAAGGATGCGGGATCGACCCTCTCCGCCAAGAAGAATGCCGATCAGAAAGGCGAAGGACGTGATTAGGGAGACCATCGTCACCACGGCCTCGCCGGCGGGCGAGCCGCATGTGGCGCCCATGGGCGCGAGCGTGGTGGAAGGCGGCTATCTGCTGATGCCCTTCCGCCCCTCGCGCACCCTCGACAACCTCATGGCCACCCGCGCCGGCGTGCTCAACTTCACGGACGACGCCCGCGTCTTCGCCGGCTGCGTCACCGGCCGGCACCGCGACTGGCCGACCGTGCCCGCCGGCGCGAGCGTGCGCCTCGCCGAGACCCTCGCACATGCGGAATTCTCGGTGGAGCGGGTGGAGGACGATGCCCAGCGTCCCCGCTTCTTCTGCCGCGTGGTGCGGGAGGAGAGCCACGGCCTGTTTCGCGGCCTCAACCGCGCGGTGGCCGCCTGCGTCGAAGGCGCGGTTCTGGTCTCGCGCCTCCACATGCTGCCCCTCGATCAGGTGGAGCTTGAGATGGCGCACCTTGCCATCGCCGTCGAGAAGACCGCCGGCCCCGCCGAGCGCGAGGCGTGGAGCTGGCTGATGGAAGCGGTGGCCGCTCACCGCAACAAGGTGGCCTCATGAGCACCCCCGGCTTTCTCGCCTCCGTGGCCGATCTCGCCGAGATGGAGCAGGCGCTTGCCTTCGGCGTGGACATCGTGGACCTCAAGAACCCGGCCGAGGGCGCGCTCGGCGCCTGGCCCGAGGAGCGGCTGAAGGCGGCGGTGGCGCGCTGGCGGGCCTCAGGCTCCCGCGCGCGCCTGAGCGCCACAGTGGGCGACCAGCCGCTCGACCCCGCAGCGCTCGCGGCGGCCGCAGCGCGCACCGCGGCGGCGGGCGTGCCGCTGGTGAAGATCGGCTTCGCCCTGCCCCGCGCAGGGGCCGAGGCAGCGCTGGCGCCCTGCCTCGCAGCGCTCGCGCCGCTTGCGCGCGAAACACGCCTCATCGCCGTGCTGTTCGCGGACCAGGGGCCCGACACCGGGCTCGTTCCCGCCTTCGCGACGGCGGGCTTCGCGGGCGTGATGCTCGACACCGCGGACAAGGCGGCCGGCGGCCTCCGGCGCCATTTGGGCGAGCCGGCGCTCGCCCGCTTCGTCGATCTGGCGCGGGCGAGCGGGCTCATGACCGGCCTCGCGGGCTCACTCAAGCTGGAGGACGTGCCGCCCCTGGCCGCGCTCCGCCCCGACTACCTCGGCTTCCGTGGCGCCCTGTGCGCAGGCGGGCGCACCAGCGCCCTCGATCCGGAGCGCATGGCCGCCGTAGCGCACGCTTTGCGCGCAAGCCGCGGCATCGCCGCCTGAGGACATGAGCGACGCCGGCGGCGCACGATGTACCGACGGGCGCACCCGGTTGCCCCCGCTTCGAAGCCCATGGCCGCAATCGCGCGCCCTGCAATTGGGGGCACAGGACGCAGTATGAAGCTGCGGACGAAGCCAGCGAAACAGGACACGGGCCACAGCCTGCCACACTCCGACCGAACGCCCTCAGCCTCCGGGGCGCCGGGCACTGGGCGCGGAGCTGGCCCGGAGGCCGTGGCCGCAGTTACACCCTCTGATCGCCGGCACAGACCACCTTCAAGGCGCGGACGAAACGGGCGACGCAGGACAGCGGCCACAGCCGGCCACACTCCGACCGAACGCCCTCAGCCTCCGGGGCGCTGGATGCTGGGCGCGGTGCCCTCGGCACGGAGGTCATGAGCGCTGTCACACCCTGCGATCAGAGGCGCAGCCCACCTTTTGAAGGTGCGGACAAAACGGGCAACGCAGGACACCGGCCACAGCCGGGCGCTCTCCGGCCCGTCGATCTCCGCTTCTGAAACATACTGGGCGCCGGAGCGCGGCTCATCCACCGTGGACGCATGGCGCGCGCTCCGCAATCGGATTACGGAAACGCCGCCTGAGAGCGCGGACTGAAACCGTGCCGCCGTTAGAGTGATTTCTGCTCGCATTGGCTCGCGAAAATCACTCTAGATCATTGAGATCACGCAATTTCTCAACGCGGCAGGTCTCTGCTTAGCTTGAAAAATGCTCTGACGACAGCGCAAAGCGGCGAGAGCGGGCCCTTCGGATGGACATCATCGGCGCGCGGGAAGCGGCCTCGTTGCCGGTGGGCGCGCACCAGTCGGGGCCGTGCAGGTGGGGCGGCCGGCCGGGCCATACCTCACGCGGCGCGTACCCCGCATTTCAGCCGCGCGGGCACAGCCCGAATCCCGCCCGACGCCAGCGCCGAGACGCTCAGCGCACGGCCAGGGCGGCGCGGATGGAGGCGTATTCGCGCATGAGCAGGTCGCACAGCTCGCCCGCGGGCAGGGCGCGGGCGAGCGGCGCGCCCTGCCCCGCCCATTGGGCGCCGAAGGTGACATCCCCCGCCGCCTTGGCCGCGGTGTTGAGCGCTTTGCCGGCATCGTAGGCCACGGGATAGGCGGCGCGCGGCGTGTCGAGCCCGGCGGCCAACGCGGTGAAGCCGTTGGCGAGGCAGCGCGCCGGACGGCCGGAGATGGCATCCGTCATCACCGTGTGGTGAGCGGCATCGCTGAACAGGGCGGCCCGGTGGCCGGCGTCGGCCGCGCTCTCCGGGCAGGCGATGAAGGCGGTGCCGAGCTGCGCGGCGGTGGCGCCGCAGGCCAGCGCGGCGGCGATGCCGCCACCGGTCATGATGCCACCGGCGGCGATGACGGGAAGCGAGGTCTCCCGCGCCAGCACCTGCACCAGGGCGAGGGTGGAAAGCCGGTCATCCGGCATGGCAGGGTCGAACTGGCCGCGATGGCCGCCCGCCTCGTAGCCCTGGGCCACCACGGCGTCGATTCCCGCCCGTTCCGCCAGCCGCGCCTCCGCAAGGCTGGTGGCGGTGGCGAGGAGCACGACGCCCGCCGCCTTCAGGCGGCCTGTCACTTCCGCGGAAGGCAAGCCGAAATGGAAGCTCACCACCGCCGGGCGCGCATCGAGCAGCATCTCTTCCATGGCGGGGTCGGCCAGGAAGCTGCGGTAGATCTCGTCGAGCGCCACGGGCGCGGTGGCGCCGAAGCGGGCGAAGGCGGGCGCCAGGGCCTTCAGCCAGCCCGCCTCGCGGCCCGCGTCGCGCACCGCCGGGGCGTGGCAGAACACGTTGACGTTGAAGGGCTGGTCCGTCAGCGCGCGGGTGGCGGCGATCATCTGCCGGCCCGCCGCCGCATCGACCGCGCCGAGGGCGATGGAGCCGAGCCCGCCGGCCGCCGACACCGCTGCCGCAAGCGCCGGCGTGGAGGTGCCGGCCATGGGGGCCTGGATGAGCGGGATCGTCAGGCCGAGGCGGTGGAGCAGCGAGGTCATGGGGAGTCTCCCGAGCGTCGTGCCGCCTTCTTACGGCCCGCCGCGCACACCGGTCCAGCCTTCCCGCCCGTCCTCCGGCCCGAGGAGCCCGACACGGCCGCAGGAGACGGCGGATGCCGTTCCCGGCGGGTGGCGGCCAGGATTGTCCCGCAACGGAGCTACCCGTGCATGAAGAGCACGCCCGGCCCTGAAAACCAGGAGCGATCGCCACGCGCCGATGCGCGCGGGAAATACGCCAGATCTTTGAGTTGGCGCGCGTTCTTCACACGCCCCGGCGTCCGGTTCGCCCGAAGCCGCCCTAATCGTACTTGATGTAAGCGAAGCGCAGGTCGTGGGCGGGCGTGCCTTCCAGCGGCGCGTCCTCGGCGGCGCCGGGGCGCCACAGCACCACCTCCTCGATCTTCTGGGCGAGGGCGAAGTCGCGCACCGTGATGCCCTTGGCGTCGTGGGACATCAGCCGCACCTCCACCCAGGCATAGGAGGCGGTGATGTCCGGGTGGTGCCATGCCGCCTCCGCGAGGTGGCCCACAGCGTTGATGAGCATCAGCGTGCCCTTCCAGCTGTTGGTGCGGTAGGTGCGGCGGATCCACCCGTCCTCATAGCGCCAGTGGGGCAGGTCCGCCTTGAGCCGCTCCTCGATCTCAAGCGGCGTGAACGTCTTCTTGCGGTCGATGCTCATGACGAACCTCCCTTCAGGCGCCTCGCGCGGGGTTGGCCGGAAGGCCCGTGGGAGAACTCACGGGCCTTCAGCGTCACAGGCCGTTCTGGCGGCGCGTGGCGGTGAGCGTGTTCTGGAGCAGGCAGGCGATGGTCATCGGGCCCACGCCGCCGGGAACCGGCGTGATGAGCCCGGCGATGCCCTGCGCCTCCGCATAAGCGACATCACCCACCAGCCGGGTCTTGCCGTCTTCCTTGGGAATGCGGTTGATACCCACGTCGATCACCGTGGCTCCGGGCTTGATCCAGTCACCGCGGACCATTTCCGGGCGGCCCACCGCCGCTACGAGAATGTCCGCCTGCCGGCATTCGCCCGGCAAGTCACGGGTGCGCGAATGGGCGATGGTGACGGTGCAGTCCTCCTGCAGCAGGAGCTGGGCCGCCGGCTTGCCGACGATGTTGGAGCGCCCCACCACCACCGCCTTGAGGCCGGCGAGCTTGCCCAAATGGTGCTTCAGCAGCATCACGCAGCCGAGCGGCGTGCAGGGCACCAGCGCGTCGAGGCCCACGGCGAGGCGGCCGGCGTTCACCACGTGGAAGCCGTCCACGTCCTTGGCGGGGTCGATGGCGGCGAGCACCTTGGTGGAATCGATGTGGCCCGGCAGCGGAAGCTGCACCAGGATGCCGTTGACCGCCGGGTCGGCGTTCAGCTTCGCCACCAGGGCCAGCAGGTCGGCCTCGGCGGTCTCGGCCGGAAGCTTGTGTTCGAAGGAGGCCATGCCGGCCTCGGCGGTCTGGGCCGCCTTGTTGCGCACATAGACCTGGCTTGCCGGATCCTCGCCCACCAGCACCACCGCGAGGCCGGGCTTGATGCCGCGCGCGCGGCCCAGCTCCGCCACCTCCTCGGCGATGCGGGCGCGCAGGTTGGCAGCGAAGGCTTTTCCATCAATGGGCTTGGTTTCGATCACGGAAGAACATCCCGTCATTGGGCGCCGGAAGGGACGGCAGACGGAGCTTCGCCCACGCCCGCCGGTTCATGGAAGGAGCATTTCCGGCCCGCCGCGAAACAACGCGGCGGGCCGGACCATGCGCATGGTTCGCCCGCGTTCTTGGCCGGCCGCCGCGCTGACGCAAGACAAAACCGTCGGCGACCGCCCAGGAAGCGGGTTGGCCGACCTTAGACGGAAAATATTTTTCTTAAAAGGAAATTTCCGCAGCCCACTTCAGTTCATGGGATTGAGGCTTCCGGACAGGTCCAGCGCGATGCCCGGCACCAGCGGCGGCATTTTGTCGGAAGCCGCCGCGGCGGCCCCCGAGCGCTGGTGCTCCAGCAGCTTCATGGCCGCGTCCAGCGACAGGGGGGTGGCGAACAGGTAGCCCTGCGCCTGATGGGCTCCGAACGCCCGCAGGAAGCGCAGTTGCTCGCGGGTTTCCACGCCCTCGGCGGTCACCGTCACCCCCAGCGATCGGCCGAGCCGCACCACATATTCCACGATCGAGGCGGCATCCTTCTGTACCCCGAGGTTCATGATGAAGGAGCGGTCCACCTTGATCTTGGTGATGGGATAGCGCCTCACATGCACCAGCGAGGCGTGGCCGGTGCCGAAATCGTCGAGCGCGAGCCGGATGCCCTGCTCCCTCAGCCGGCGCAGCGCATTGGCCGCGCCGGCGCCGGGGTCGATGATGGCGCTCTCGGTGATCTCCAGCTCCAGCCGGTTCGGATCAAGCCCGGTCTCGCGCAGGGTGGCCTGGATGTCGTCGGCGATGCCGGCGGTGCGCAGGTTCACGGGCGACAGGTTCACCGAGATGGTGACGCCCGGAAGGATGCGCGCGTCCGCGCAGGCCCGGCGCAGCACATAGGCGTCGATGCGGGTGATGAGCCGCGAGCGCTCGGCGATGGGCACGAACGCACCGGGCAGCAGGCGCCCGCGGGTCGGGTGGTCCCAGCGCACCAGCGCCTCGAAGCCCACCACCCGCTCGGTCTCCACGTCCACCTGCGGCTGGTAGAGCACGGTCAGCTCGGCCCGCTCCAGCGCCCGCACCAGCTCCTGCTCGGTGGTGCGCAGCCGCAGCTGCTCCTGCTCGAAGGCGGGCTCGAAATCGCGGAACAGGCCGCCGCCGTCCGCCTTCGCGCGGTAGAGGGCGATGTCGGCAAGGCGCATCAGCTCGTCGCAGGAAACAGCGTCCTTCGGGGCACGCGCCGCGCCCATGGAGGCGCTCACCCGCATTTCCAGCGCCTCCACCTGCACGGGAATGCTGAGCACGCCATAAAGGCTCGCCACCAGGCTGCCGAACTCGGTCTCGGTCTCGTATCGCGCGAACAGCACGAACTCGTCGCCACCCACCCGCGCCACCGCGCCCCGCTCGCCGAGGCAGCCGCGCATGCGCCGCCCCACCACCTGGAGCAGGTGATCGCCCACCGCATGTCCGTGCGTGTCGTTGACCGCCTTGAAGTCGTCGAGGTCCACGAAAACCACCGCGAGCTGGGCGGAACCTGCGGGCGGGTGCAGCGCCGCGTCCAGCACGGTCGAGAAATGGCTGCGGCTGAGCAGGCCGGTGAGCTGGTCCTGGTTCACCAGCTCGTGCGCCCGCGCCTCGCTCTCCTGCAGCGCCGCCGCCAGCCGCCGCGCCCGCAGCATCATGATGAAGAAGATCAGGCAGAGCGCAAGCGCCACCACCAGCACCAGCACCAGCGGCATGGCCGCCAGCAGCAGAGCGGACGCCGGCTGGGCGCTGCGCCAGGCGAGGCGCACCTGGGAGCCGTCGAACAGGTTGCCGAGCTGCAGCTCGCTCTTGCCCGGCCCCATGGGCCGGTCGGACAGCGTGATGGCGCCGCCTTCCAGGGCGGCCGAGCGCGCGATGGTGGTAAGGAGCTGGCCGTCCATCACATCAGCGCCCACCACTACCAAGGGCTGCGGATAGGAAACACCTTCGTTCTGCGTGCGGAAGACGTAGGCGCTGAGAATCACCCCTTCGCCGTCGCCGACGGAGAGGCCATCCTTTTCACGGCCCGCTCCGCCCTCGTGCAGCTCATCCATGAGGCGCCGGATCGCGGGGGCCAGCGCCCGTCCCGCGGGGCCCAGCCCCGCCCGCCCGTTCTCCGAGGCGTAGACGGTGTTGCCCTCGGCATCGGTGACATAAAGATATTCGAGTCCCGCAGCCTCATAGAGATGCTGCCCGAGCCTCTTGTGCAGGTTCTCGAAGTCGCCCCGCGCGATATGGGACAGCAGCTCCCGCTCCGCCATCGCCGCCGCGATGGCGTCCTTCATCGCGCCCGCATGGGCGTGGATGGAGGCGTTCACCGCCTCGCTCTCGCGCGCGGCCACGATGCTGTCGTGGCGCAGCACCGCATAGCCGAGCGCCACCGCCGAAGCGACGAACAACAAAAAAAGTGTCACCGCCCCAAAGACAAGTGATCGATGCGCGATGGCATCCCTGCGCGGCGGAATGGTGAATCTCCCCCTCGACCCGGTGCACCCCGCCGAACGCCCCCCGGCCGCAGCGACATGCCCGAGAGGATATCTTCGTCAGTTCTGCGGGGAGCGCAAGTGATCCGGAAGTCGGCACCGCAAATTCGTCAGGCCCCGGCGAACCACCATGTGGCCAGCCCCAGAAAGGCGAAGAAGCCCACGCAGTCCGTCACCATGGTGACGAAGACCCCGGAGGCCACGGCGGGATCAAGCTTGAGCCTTGCAATTCCAATGGGAATGAGGATGCCGAAGAGGCCCGCCGCCGCCATGTTCATCACCAGCGCCGCCGAGATGACGAAGCCCAGGTGCAGATTGGCGAACCACAGGGCGGCGATGCCGCCCAGCAGGCACGCCAGCGCCACGCCGTTGAACAGCCCCACCATCAGCTCGCGCGAGACGATGCGGCGCGCGTTGTGGCTGGAAAGGTCCTTGGTGGCCAGAGCGCGCACCGCCACCGTCATGGTCTGTGTGCCGGCATTGCCGCCCATGGAGGCGACGATGGGCATCAGCACCGCCAGCGCCACCATCTTCTCGATGGTGCCCTCGAACAGGGAGATGATCGAGGCGGACACGAAGGCCGTGCCCAGGTTCACCACCAGCCACGGCAGGCGGCTGCGCGCAGTGTAGGCCACAGTGTCGGAGAGTTCCTCATCGGAGCCCACGCCGGCAAGCGCGCGCAGGTCCTCGTCCGCCTCTTCCTGGATCACGTCCACCACGTCGTCGATGGTCATGACGCCGACCAGCCGGCCGGCATCATCCACCACGGGAGCCGAGACGAGATTGTACCGCTCGAACGTGCGCGCCACCTCCTCCTGGTCCTCGGAGGCGTTGACGACCTGGGCGTGGGCGGACTTCACGGCGGTGATCAGCACCTGCCGCTTGGTGCGCAGCAGGCGATCCAGCGGCACCGCGCCCACGAGGCGATAGGCCGGGTCCACCACGAACACTTCGTAGAAGGTCTCCGGCAGCCCCTCCGTCTCGCGCATGTAGTCGATGGTCCGGCCCACGGTCCAGAAGGGCGGCACGGCGATGAACTCGGTCTGCATGCGCCGGCCGGCGCTTTCCTCGGGATAGTCGAGGGAGCGCTGGAGCGCCACGCGCTCCGGCGCCGGCATGTGCTCGAGGATGGCCGCCACGTCCTCCTCGGACAGGTCCTCGAGGATGTAGACCGCGTCGTCCGAATCGAGGCCGCGCATGCCCCGCGCCACCGTGCGGGGGGAAAGGCCGTGCAGGATCTGCACGCGCACCGTCTCGTCGAGCTCGGTGAGGGCGGTGAAGTCGAAATCGTCGCCGAGAAGCTCGATGAGGCGGCGGCGCTCCTCGCCGTCGAGCGCCTCCAGCAGGTCGCCCATGTCCGCCTCGTGGACGGAGCGGGTGAGCGCCCGCAGCCGCTCCACGTCGCGCTCGCCGACGGCGGCGACGACCGAATCGCGGAAGGCCTCGGTGATGTTGCCATCGTCGTCGCGCACCGGTGGCAGGTGATCGGCGCGCTCGGCGTCGGCGGGAATCGTGTCCTCGCGCATGGCTGCTCCCGGTCCGGTCGAAATTGAGGATGGGCACCGGCCGGCAGGCGGATAAACCGCCGGCCCGAGGCGCTGCCCTGCCTCTAGAGTGCTGTCACGATTCAGGGAAGCCGCAAACGCGGACGCCATTGCGAAAGCCCTGCGACAAAAGCCGAGCGCGACGCGTTTGCAACACCTTCTTTTCGCCCGCTCGGGCGCCTAAAGCCACTTGCGCATGCGCGCATCGCGGGGGAAGAGGCGAAATCATGGTCCATGAATACCGGCCGCTCGCGGTAACCCAGGGCATCGTCGGCGCCGCCCTCCTCGCGCTTGCGCTTGCGGCGGGCGCGCGCGCCGCCGCCGCCGAGGGCTGCGGGCCCGAGGCTTTGGGCACCGCGCGGGTGCTGGAGGTGGACCCCAGGGGCGTGCGGGTGGGCACCAAGTCCTTCCCCGGCACCCTGCCGCTCGCCCCGCGCGAGGTGGTGCTCACCTTCGACGACGGCCCGTGGCCGAAAACCACCCCCGCCATCCTCGACGCGCTGAAGGCCGAATGCGCGCGCGCCACCTTCTTCCTCATCGGCGACAATGCGAAGGCCCGCCCCGCCCTGGTGCGCCGCGAGCTGGCGGAAGGCCACACGGTCGCCCACCATTCCATGACCCACCCGGCGGCGACCCTCGCCAAGCTGCCGTTCGACGCCGCCGTGGCCGAGATCCGCAGGGGCATGGCCGCCGACGAGGCCGCCGCCTATGGGGCGAGTGGAAGCGAGCCCCGCGTGCCCTTCTTCCGCTTCCCTGGCTTCGCCTCGACGCCTGAGTTGCTGGACTATCTGGACACATCCGGCATCGCCGTGTTCGGCGCCGACTTCTGGGCGAGCGACTGGAACAAGATGACGCCGGAGACGGAGCTGGAGCTGGTGCTGAAGCGGCTGGATGCGGCCGGCGGCGGCATCGTGCTGTTTCACGACACCAAGGAGCAGACGGCGGCGATGATCCCGGCCTTCCTCAAGGCCCTGAAGGAGCGCGGCTACAAGGTGGTGCACATCGTGCCGGCCCAGCGGCACGCGGCGCGCTGAAGGGCCAAGGCCCCTGCCTGCACGGGGCAAAAACGAATAAAGGCGGCCGAAGCCGCCTTTATTTCGCACACCGGAGAACCGGATGGCCCATTCCTGGTGCGGACGAGAGGACTCGAACCTCCACGGGTCTCCCCACTAGCACCTCAAGCTAGCGCGTCTACCAATTCCGCCACGACCGCAGTCAGGATGGCTCCACCGGGGCTCTCGAAGAGGGCCGTGTCCGGCGGGGAGCCATCGTCTAACAGATCGCCTGGGGCGCCACAAGAGCTTCATCGAGCTTCCCATATTCTTCCGCCCCGCCTGTGGATGACGGCTTCTCAAATCCTTGCAGTACCGTCATCTGCGTGGGGCATACACCACGGACGCCATAGTCGGCCCGGCAGATGGCAGGGCTGCTTCAGCACGGAATCAGCCGCACGGAGGCGGAATCGCGGCGAATGCCCCTGGACGCCGCGGCCGGATGGTTTATGCCCTCCCGCATGTCCCAGCCCGTGCCACGCGCCACACTCGATGCGACCTTCCTGCCGAAGGACGCCGCGAATCCTCCGGTCCAATGGATGATCAGCGAGGGCCTCGTGCCCTACGATGCCTCGCTTGCCGCCATGGAGGCGCGGGTGGCCGCCATCGCCGACGGCGAGGCGGGCGAGGCGGTGTGGCTGCTGGAGCACCCCCCCCTCTACACCGCCGGCACCAGCGCCCGGCCGGAAGATCTGGTGGAAGCCCGCTTCCCGGTGTTCGACGCCGGGCGCGGCGGGCAGTTCACCTATCACGGCCCCGGCCAGCGGGTGGCCTATGTGATGCTCGACCTGCACCGCCGCGCGCCCGACGTGCGGCGCTACGTGAGCGCGCTGGAAGCGTGGCTCATCGGCACGCTCTCCGCCTTCAACGTCACCGGCGAACGGCGGGAGGACCGGGTGGGCGTGTGGGTGCGCCGCCATGGGGACGAGGACAAGATCGCCGCCATCGGCATCCGCGTGCGCCGCTGGGTGACCTTCCATGGCATTTCGCTGAACGTGGAGCCGGATCTCTCGCACTTCGGCGGCATCGTGCCCTGCGGCGTGCGCGAGCACGGGGTGACGAGCCTTGCCGACCTCGGCCTTCCCGTGAGCATGCCGGAAGTGGACGCGGTGCTGCGCGTGGCGTTCGAGGAAGTGTTCGGGCCGACCGTGCCGGCCCCGCCGCCGATCGGCTGACGGGCCCCTGCCGGGGAGCGAGCGCCGCCCGAGCGGACACGCGATCCGCCCGGCCCGCGCGGGAAAGACGCCGGCCGTAGAGCGACGCCAAGCGGCTTTTGCTCCAGTAGCGCGCTAGAAAAAAGGCCCGTGAGCCTGGCTCACGGGCCTTTTCGCATCAGATCCCGAGCTTCGCTTTCAGGATGTCGTTCAGCGCCTGCGGGTTGGCCTTGCCGCCGGAGGCCTTCATGGCCTGGCCGACGAACCAGCCGAGCATGGTGGGCTTGGCCTGAACCTGGGCCACCTTGTCCGGGTTCTTGGCGATGATCTCGTCCACCACCTTCTCGATGGCGCCGGTATCGGTCACCTGCTTCATGCCGCGCTGCTCGACCACCACCTTGGGGTCGCCGCCCTCGGTGAAGATGATCTCGAACAGGTCCTTGGCGATCTTGGAGGAGATGGTCTGCTCCGCGATGAGATCGAGGATCGCCCCGATCTGCTCCGGCGAGACGGGCGAGGTGGTGACGTCCTTGCCCTCCTTGTTCAGCCGGCCGAACAGCTCGTTGATGATGAAGTTTGCCGCCGCCTTGCCGTCGCGGCCCTTGGCGACCTTCTCGAAATAGTCCGCGGTCTCGCGCTCGGCCACCAGCACGCCGGCATCATAGGGCGAAAGGCCGTATGCGGCGATGAAGCGGGCTTTCTTCTCGTCCGGCAGCTCAGGCAGGTGCCCCTTCAGGTCCTCGACCAGCTCGGGCTTGATGTCCAGCGGCAGCAGGTCCGGATCGGGGAAGTAGCGGTAGTCGTGCGCCTCTTCCTTGGAGCGCATGGAGCGCGTCTCACC
Organism: Xanthobacter sediminis; assembly: GCF_043195015.1. Taxonomy (NCBI): domain Bacteria; kingdom Pseudomonadati; phylum Pseudomonadota; class Alphaproteobacteria; order Hyphomicrobiales; family Xanthobacteraceae; genus Xanthobacter; species Xanthobacter sediminis. The sequence continues at coordinate 50,695 of NZ_JBAFWH010000009.1, forward strand.
CTTGTTGGGGTCGAACAGGCGCGTCTCCTGGTCGATCTTGCCGCCGTCCTCCAGGATCTCGATCTGCCGGCGGGCCTCCACCTCGATGGCCTGGCCGATGAAGCGGATGGAATTGACGTTCTTGATCTCGCAGCGGGTGCCCAGCCCCTCGCCCGGCCGCCGGACGGAGACATTCACGTCCGCGCGCAGGTTGCCCTTCTCCATGTCGCCGTCGCAGGTGCCGAGATAGCGCAGGATGGTGCGCAGCTTGGTCACATAGGCCTTCGCCTCTTCGGACGAGCGCAGGTCGGGCCGGGAGACGATCTCCATCAGCGCCACGCCGGAACGGTTGAGGTCCACGAACGACTGAGTGGGGGAGAGGTCATGGATGGACTTGCCGGCGTCCTGCTCCAGGTGCAGGCGCTCGATGCCCACCGTGATGCTCTCGCCATCCGGCAGGTCCACGATCACCACGCCCTCGCCGACGATGGGGTACTTGAACTGGCTGATCTGGTAGCCCTGCGGCAGGTCGGGGTAGAAATAGTTCTTCCGGTCGAACACTGAGTGCAGGTTGATCTGCGCCTTCAGGCCGAGGCCGGTGCGCACGGCCTGGGCCACGCACTCCTTGTTGATGACCGGCAGCATGCCCGGCATGGCCGCGTCCACCAGCGAGACGTGGTCATTGGGCTCGCCACCGAAGGCGGTGGAGGCGCCGGAGAAAAGCTTGGCGTTGGAAGCGACCTGGGCATGTACCTCCATGCCGATCACCACCTCCCAGTCGCCGGTGGCGCCGGGAATGAGCTTCTTGGCGTCGGCGGGGCGCGTGTGAACCGTCATCGTCGTCCTAGTCCATATGGCGGCAGTGCCGCATTCGTCTTGTGTTCACCTACTCCGCGAGGGCGCGTCGTGGCAACCATCGCGACGGCCCAGCCCCCCTCCGGGCGCCCCTCCGGAGGGGTGGAAAGGCCGCTGCGGGCCGCGCCTTCCGCCAGCGCGCGCGATGCCCGGCAGCCGGTTCCGTGCTAGAGAGCCGAAGAGCCGCGACCGTGGCTCCTCCTTCCGGATCGCAGAGAGCCGAGCGAAGCCCCGAGATGCCCGCCTGCGCCCCCACGCCCCGCGCGCCGAACTACCCCTGCCTTAAACCGGCCCGCCGTGGCGCGAGGCCCGGATGCCCTCGGCCCGCGCGCGCGGCGGGAGACGGGACGCCATGACGCAGCACGCGGCGGCCGCGCCCCGCCATGTGGTCGTGACTGGCGCGTCCGGCGGCCTCGGCGCCGCCTTCGCGCGGCACTATGCGGCGCCGGGCGTCCGCCTGCTGCTGGTCGCGCGCGACGCGACCCGCCTTGCCGCGATCGCGCGCGACTGCACGGCCCGCGGCGCCACCGCGGATATCCTCGCCCACGACGTGCGCGACACCGCCGGCCTCGCCGCCGCCCTCGCCGCGCGGGATGCCGCGCAGCCGGTGGACCTGGTGGTGGCCAATGCGGGGGTGGAAGCGAGCATCGGCGCGGATGGCGCGCCCGAGCCGCTGGAGGCGGTGCTGGCGCAGATCGAGACCAACCTTTCCGGGGCACTCGCGAGCGTGGTGCCGCTGCTGCCCGCCATGCAGGCGCGCCGGCGCGGCGCGCTCATCCTGGTCTCCTCCCTCGCAGCGCTCGATCCCCTTCCCGACCAGCCCACCTACGGCGCCAGCAAGGCCGGCCTGCTCGCCTGGGGCGAGGCGGCCCGCCCCTGGCTGCGGCGCTTCGGCATCACCCTCACCGTCGCCTGCCCCGGCTACATCGCCACCGGAATGGCGGCCCGCTATGCGGGCTGGCGCCCCCTGGAATGGAGCGCGGAGAAGGCCGCGCGCCACATCGCCCGCGCCGCCGCACACGGGCGCGCGCGGGTGGATTTCCCCTGGCCGCTGGTGGCGCTGATCCGCATGGGCCGGCTGGCGCCGCGCCCCCTGCGGGAGGCGGTGCGCGCTCTCCTGTTCCGCGCCCGAGTGGACGCCGGGGAGCCCTGAAGCTGCGCACACGCGGGCGTGGGCGCGCGAAGGCCGGGGAAACCGTTTGCCCCGCGGAATGTCCATATGGGCTTCGCGCGCGCAGCACTGTACTGAAGGACAGCGGTCAAAAGAGTGTCGTCCGGGGCGGCTGGGGGAGAGGCGGATGGTTTCCGACAGGAAGATGGCGCGCATGTCCGCCATCGCCGTCCTCGTGGTGGCGGGGTTCTATTTCGCCTGGCAGGCGGTGAGCGTGTTCCTGATGGTGTTCGCGGCCATCCTGGTGGCGGTGGGGCTCCACAGCCTCAGCACGCCCTTCGCCCGGCTCACGCGCATCCGCGAGCAATATGCCGTGTTTCCGGTGGCGCTGCTGGTCATGGGCGGCCTCGGGCTCATCGGCTACCAGTTCGGCTCCACCATCGAGACCCAGGTGAGCGAGCTGATCCAGGACCTGCCGGCCGCATGGAAGGTCTTTGAGGACCGCTTCCACCTGAGCGAGATGATGCCCGAGCTGCTGCAGCGGGCCGAGGCCGCAGCCCCGCCCGGCTCCGTCATTCTCACCGCAGTGCAGAACTTCACCACCAACCTCGTGCAGGTGCTGGTGGGGGTGTTCCTGGTGGTGGTGGGCGGGCTTTATTTCGCGGTGGAGCCTCAGCTCTACCGCAAGCTGTTCCTCGCCTTCTGGTCGGAACGCGAGCGGCCGCGCATCCAGGAGCGCATGAACATCATCACCGACGACCTGCGCTCGTTCCTCAAGGCGCAGGTGATCGCCATGGTGGTGGTGGGGGTGCTCACCTTCATCGGCCTCACGGTGCTGGGCATTCCCTCGGCGCTGGCGCTGGCGCTGTTCGCCTCGCTGGCGGAGTTCGTGCCCATGGTGGGGCCGGTGGTGTCGGCCATCCCCGCCCTGCTCATCGCCATGACCCTGGGCCTCGATTCGGCGCTGTGGACCCTCGCCATGTTCGTGGTCGTGCAGCAGACCGAGAGCAACCTCATCACCCCCGTGCTGCAGCAGCGCATGGTGTCGCTGCCCCCGGCGGTGACGCTGTTCGCGGTGGTACTGTTCGGCAGCCTGTTCGGGCCGCTCGGCGTGCTGCTGGCCACCCCGCTGACGGTGCTGGTGTTCGCCGCCATGCGCGAGCCCGCCGCGCCGGACCCCGCCTGACTGCCGCACTTCCCCCCGGGGGCATAAGGCCGCCGTATCGGTTGCGTGCGGGCGCCGGTAGCATCGTCCGCGCCAGAGTGACGCCGCTCCGCACTGAGGCGTCGCGCTGCCTCCGTTTGCCTCCACCGGCCAGCCGTGTATGGTCGCGCGCCCGAAAGTGCCGCCCCCGAAGCGCGCTCCCCGATGTGCTGAAGAGAAGTCCGCATGGCCCGCGATACGCTCGACGCGACCCCGATCACCTCCCGCGACGAGCTGGTCGCCTGGATGGAGGGGGGCAACAAGCCGGAAAGCGCCTTCCGCATCGGCACCGAGCACGAGAAGATCCCCTTCACCCTCTCCCGCCACGAGCCCGTGCCCTACGAAGGGCCGAAGGGCATTCGCAAGTTGCTGGAGGGCATGCGGATGCTGCTCGGCTGGGAGCCGATCATGGAGGGCGAGCACATCATCGGCCTCGCCGACGTGACCGGCGGCGGCGCCATCTCGCTGGAGCCGGGTGGCCAGTTCGAGCTTTCCGGCGCGCCGCTCTCCACCATCCACGAGACCTGCGCGGAGCTGAACGCCCACCTTGCCCAGGTGCGCGAGGTGGCGCAGCCCCTGGGCATCGGCTTCCTCGGCATCGGCATGAGCCCCAAGTGGAGCCGATCCGAAACCCCGGTGATGCCCAAGGGCCGCTACAAGATCATGGCCAACTACATGCCGAAGGTCGGCACGCTCGGCCTCGACATGATGTTCCGCACCTGCACGGTGCAGGTGAACCTCGATTTCTCCAGCGAAGCCGACATGGTGCGGAAGATGCGGGTGGGCCTCGCCCTGCAGCCGGTGGCCACCGCCCTCTTCGCCAATTCCCCCTTCACCGAGGGGCGGCCCAACGGCTTCCTCTCCTTCCGCTCGCAGATCTGGCGCGACACCGACAATGCCCGCGCGGGCATGCTGCCGTTCGCGTTCGAGGAGGGCTTCGGCTTCGAGCGCTACGTGGACTACGCGCTCGACGTGCCCATGTATTTCGTGAAGCGCGGCGACAGCTACGTCGATGTCGCCGGCAGCTCCTTCCGCGACCTGCTCGCGGGCCGCCACCCCGCCTTGCCCGGCGAGGCCGCCACCCTTTCCGACTGGGTCAACCACCTGTCCACCATCTTCCCCGAGGTGCGGCTGAAGCGTTTCCTGGAAATGCGCGGCGCCGATGCCGGCCCGTGGGCGACCCTGTGCGCCCTGCCCGCCTTCTGGGTGGGCCTGCTCTATGACCGGCAGAGCCTCGATGCCGCCTGGGACCTCGTGAAGGACTGGACCGCCGAGGAGCGCCAGCAGCTGCGCGACGACGTGCCCCGCCTCGCGCTCGATGCCGAGATCCACGGCCGCAAGCTGAAGGAGGTGGCGCGACAGGCGCTCGCCCTTTCGGCCGCCGGCCTCGCCCGGCGCGGCAACCTGGACCGGCAGGGCCGGGACGAGACGCGCTTCCTCGCGCCGCTGGAGGAGACCGTCTTCTCCGGCCGCGCCCCGGCGCAGGCGCTGCTCGACCATTTCCACGGCGACTGGAACGGCTCGGTGGAGCCGGCGTTCAAGGCTCTCGCCTACTGATCCGCACCCGCCGCCGCCCAGCCATGCGGCAAACGCATGGTGTCCGGGTGCCGGCAGCCAAGACTTCCACCGGCTGAGCGCAAGCGCCGCACACGCCCTTGGAGCGTTTTCAAGCGAAGCGGGTCCCGGCTCGCGTGAAGAAAATGCGTAATATCAATACCCTAGTATGATTTCCGCGAACCGGTACGAGCGGAAAACACTCCAGCCACCTTCGGTCGTCCGGAAGGTCCAGGAAACGCCCATGCCGCCGGCCGATGCCCACAGGTCCGCCCCGCTGGGGCCCAGGGATTTCCTGCTCTACGGCATCACCGTGCTCATCTTCGGCAGCGGCTGGCTGCCGCTGCGCATGCAGCTCGGCGTGGTGGCGCCGGAGGTCTCGCTGGTCTGGCGCTTCCTCCTCGCCACGCTGGTGATGTTCGCGGTGCTCGCGGCACGGCGGGAGCGCCTGCTGTTCCACTGGCGGGACCACCTCGTGTTCGCGCTGCTGGGCGCCACGCTGTTCTCGCTGAACTTCATCACCTTCTATCACGCCGGCTATCACCTGCCCTCCGGCCTGCTGTCGGTGGTGTTCGCGCTGGCCGCGGTGATGATCCCCCTCATCGGCGCGGCGGCGCTGCGCCAGCCGCTGCATCCGCGCGTGGTGGCGGGCGCTCTGGTGGGTGTCGCCGGCCTCGCGATGGTGTTCGGCCCCTCCCTTGCGTCGGGGGAGGGCATCCAGGGCGCGGGCGAGGGGCTGGCGCTCTCCCTCGCCGGCACCTTCTGCTTCTCGGTGGGCAGCCTCATTTCCGGCGTCGCGGGCCGGCGCGGCTATCCGCTGGTGTCCATGACCGCCTGGGGCTTCTTCTACGGCTTCGCCATCATGCTGGTGCTGGCCCTCGTGCGCGGCGCACCCTTCACGGTGGACTGGAGCACGCGCTATGTGGGCTCCCTGCTCTACCTGGTGGCGGCGCAGACCCTTTCGGGATTCGCGGTCTATTTCGCGCTCATCCGGCGCATCGGCGCGAGTCGCGCCGGCTATGCGACGGTGCTGTTCCCGCTGGTGGCGCTCGCCCTCTCCACCTGGTTCGAGGCCTTCCACTGGACCCTCGTGGCGGCACTGGGCATCGCGCTCATCCTTGCCGGCGCGCTGCTGGTGCTGCTGCCCCGGCGAGCGCTGGCCCGCTGAGCCCCCCTTCCGCCATTTATCAAGCCGGCTGAAGGCCATGGCTGGAGCCGGCTCCGGTATCTGCGCCGTTCTGCCGCACGGCGGGAGAGCATTTGCGAGGGCGCCGCAGTGGCCTGCGACACCCCGCCAAAATGCTGGGAAATGAATGCTCTAGGGCCATAGTGATAGGCGCAGTCTATCGAAAATGACGAATTTATCTATTTTGTTTATCCGGCCCATCCCCATATGTTGCGTCGCGAAGGCTTTCGGCCCTTCTGCACCGCAACCTGACCCAAGGAAATGTCATGTCTCTCGTGAATACCAAGATCAAGCCCTTCAAGGCCCAGGCTTTCAAGGATGGCAAGTTCATCGAGGTGAGCGACGCTGACCTGGCCGGCAAGTGGTCCGTGTTCTTCTTCTATCCGGCCGACTTCACCTTCGTGTGCCCCACCGAGCTCGGTGACGTGGCCGACCACTACGAAGAGTTCAAGAAGCTCGGCGTGGAGATCTACTCGGTGTCCACCGACACCCACTTCACCCACAAGGCCTGGCACGACACCTCCGACACCATCGCCAAGATCAAGTACACCATGCTCGGCGATCCCACCCACGAGCTCTCCACCAACTTCGAGGTGCTCCGCCCCGGCCAGGGCCTCGCTGATCGCGGCACCTTCATCGTGGACGCCAACGGCGTGATCCAGGCCGTCGAGATCACCGCCGAGGGCATCGGCCGTGACGCCACCGACCTGCTGCGCAAGGTGAAGGCCGCCCAGTATGTCGCCGCCCACCCCGGTGAGGTGTGCCCGGCCAAGTGGCACGAAGGCGAGAAGACCCTCGCTCCGTCCCTGGACCTCGTCGGCAAGATCTGATCGCGCCGTCGGAGAAGCGTTTCATCGTTTCCCGGAAGCAATGAAACGCTCCAGCACTTGATATCAGGCATTTTCTTCACGCGAATTGGTGTCCACTTCGCTTGAAAATGCTCGAGGCGCGCCGCGATTTTGATCGCACGCAAGGCAGCCTCCCCCATCCCTGGGGAAGGCTGCTTCCGCCGGCCCCGGCCGCGGAATGCTCTTTTTACGTTTTTCGGAGGATTGCCATGCTCGACGATACGATGAAGGCTCAACTCAAGACCTATCTGGAGCGCGTGGTCCGGCCGATCGAGATCACCGCTTTCGTGGACGACGGCGCAAAGTCCAGGGAAACCCTGGAGCTGCTGAACGACATCGTCCCGCTCTCCGACAAGATCACGCTCACCGAGAGCCGCGGCGCGGAGGGTGCGCGCGTGCCCTCCTTCGCGCTCAGCAGCCCGGGCGAGGACATTCACCTCGTGTTCGCCGGCCTGCCCATGGGCCACGAGTTCACCTCGCTCATCCTGGCGCTGCTGCAGACCGGCGGCTACCCGCCCAAGGTGGAGCAGGCGGTGATCGACCAGATCAAGGGCCTCGACGGCGACTTCAGCTTCGAGACCTATTTCTCCCAGTCCTGCCAGAACTGCCCGGACGTGGTGCAGGCCCTGAACCTCATGGCCGTGCTGAACCCCAGGATCAGGCACGCCGCCATCGACGGCGCCCTCTTCCAGAAGGAAGTGGACGAGCGGCAGGTGATGTCGGTGCCCACCGTCTACCTGAATGGCGAGGTGTTCGGCCAGGGCCGCATGGGCGTCGAGGAGATCGTCGCCAAGCTCGACACCGGCGCGGTGGAGCGCGAGGCCAAGCGCCTTGCCGCCCTGGAGCCGTTCGAGGTGCTGGTGGTGGGCGGCGGCCCGGCCGGCGCGGCGGCGGCCATCTATGCGGCGCGCAAGGGCATCCGCACCGGCGTCGCGGCCGAGCGCTTCGGCGGCCAGGTGCTGGACACCATGGCCATCGAGAACTTCATCTCCGTGCCCTACACGGAGGGGCCCAAGCTCGCCACCGCGCTGGAGCAGCACGTGCGCGAGTATGAGGTGGACATCATGAACCTCCAGAAGGCCCAGAAGCTGGTGCCGGGAGATGAGTTCATCTCCGTGGAGCTGGCCAACGGCGCGGCGCTGAAGGCCCGCAGCGTCATCCTCGCCACCGGCGCCCGCTGGCGGCAGATGGGCGTGCCCGGCGAGGACAAGTACCGCTCCAAGGGCGTGGCCTACTGCCCCCATTGCGACGGCCCCCTCTTCAAGGGCAAGCGCGTGGCGGTGATCGGCGGCGGCAATTCGGGCGTGGAAGCGGCCATCGACCTCGCGGGCGTGGTGGCCCACGTCACGCTCATCGAGTTCGACTCCAAGCTGCGCGCCGACGAGGTGCTCCAGCGCAAGCTGAACAGCCTGCCGAACGTGGAGGTCAGGCTCTCCGCCCGCACCACCGAGGTGCTCGGCGACGGGCAGAAGGTGACCGGCCTCACCTATGAGAACCGCGTCTCCGGCCAGATCCAGACCCTGGAGCTGGAAGGCATCTTCGTGCAGATCGGCCTGTTGCCGAACACCGAATGGCTGAAGGGCACGCTGGAGCTCTCCCCCCGCGGCGAGATCGTGGTGGACGAGCGCGGCCAGACCTCCCTGCCCGGCGTGTTCGCGGCGGGCGACTGCACCACCGTGCCCTACAAGCAGATCGTCATCGCCATGGGCGAGGGCGCGAAGGCATCGCTCGGCGCTTTCGACTACCTCATCCGCTCCTCCGCCCCCGGCGAGCCGGAGAGCAAGGCCGCCTGAGGCGGCACAACCATCGGCCAGCCGCCCGCCCGGCACATCCGGACGGGCGGCGCTTCGTGACACGAGATGACACTTCGCGAGCTGCAATATCTTATCGCCCTGGCCGACCACCGGAACTTCCGCCGCGCCGCGGAGGCGTGCCTAGTGAGCCAGCCGACCCTTTCCACGCAGATCCGCAAGCTGGAAGAGGAGCTGGGCGTGCCGCTGGTGGAGCGCGCGCCGCGCCGGGTGATGCTGACCCCCGCCGGCCGCGATGCGGTGGAGCGGGCGCGGCGCATCCTGGCTGAAGTGGACCAGATGAAGGAGGCCGCCCGCCGCAGCCGCGCGGCCGAGGGCGGCACCCTGCGGCTGGGCGTGTTCCCCACCCTGGGGCCCTACCTGCTGCCCCACGTCGTACCCATGATCCGCGCGCGCTTTCCCGAGCTGGAGCTGCTGCTGTTCGAGGAGAAGAGTGCCGACCTGCTGGCGCGGCTGAATGCCGGAACGCTCGATGCCGCCTTCCTGGCGCTGCCGGTGCATGACCACCACCTGCACGACGAATTCCTGTTCGAGGAGCCGTTCCTGCTGGCGGTGCCCGGCGACCATCCCCTGGCCAAGAGGCACGCCCTGCACCTGGACGAGCTGGGCCAGCACAATCTGATGCTGCTGGAGGACGGCCACTGCCTGCGCGACCAGGCGCTGGAGGTGTGCCAGCTTTCCGGCGCGCGGGAGAAGAGCGAGTTCCGCGCCACCAGCCTGGAAACCCTGCGCCAGATGGTGGTGGCGGGGGCGGGCATCACACTGCTGCCCATGCTTGCGGTCAAGGGCCAGTCGCAGCCGGCCGAGAACATCCACCTGCTCGATTTCGTGGATTCCCACCCCAGCCGGCGGATCGGCCTGCTGTGGCGCAAGACCTCCGCCATGGCCCCGCTGCTGAAGCAGGTGGCGGATATCTGCCGCAAGCTGCCGGAAGGCCTTCTGAAACGCGCGGCGTGAGGGCGCCGGGCCATGGCTCCGCTCCCCCTGCCCGGCATCAAACCTGCTTCAGCTCAAATACCGCGTGGGCGCGGCCCATGGCCGGCCGGACGGGCCATGGGCCTTGGGCATGAACGAAACCACGGGCAGCCCGGCGCCGCCCTGCCCTTAGATCGTTTTCAAGCGAAGCGGGTTCCGGCTCGCCTCAAGAAAATGCGCGGCCTCAATAGTTTAGCGTGACGTCTTTGAGCCGGTGCGCGCGGAATACGCCCTGGAGGCAGGCGCACTCAGCGGCAGACCACGAACACCGTGAACACCTTGGCCCGCTCCGCGATGGTCGCCGGGTCCAGCGCGGCGGTATCGGCGGAGCCGAGGGCGGGGGTCACCGCGTTGCCGTCGAGAAAGGTCTGGGCCACCGAACTCTTGATGGCAAAATTCACGTTCTGCGCCAGGTCCTTGGTTACGGAAGCGAGGCGCAGGGCATTGAGCTTGGACACCACCACGCCGGCAATGTTGCCGTGCTGGTCCATCAGCGGGCCGCCGCTGTTGCCGGGCTGCACCGGCGCGGAAATCTGCAGCATGCGGCTGTCGTCATTGAGGCCGGAAGTGGCGGTCACGTTGCCCACGGTGAAGTTGCCGGAACTGGCGAGAATACCGGCGAGCGGGAAGCCGTAGACATAGATGCTGTCGCCGATGCGGGTGCGCGGCGCGAGGGTCGGCACCGGGCCGGCGGGCCCGTTCACGGCCTTCAGCAGGGCGAGGTCGTTGGTGGAGTCGCGGGCGATCACCTGCACCGGCTCGCTCACCGCGCCCTGCCGGGTGATCTCCACCATCTTGCAGCCGTCGATGACGTGGAAATTGGTGAGCACGTGGCCGCTGGCGCTCACAAAGAAGCCGGTGCCGGAGCTGCTGCCCTCGCCTTTCGAATCGTCCTTGGGCGTGGAGCGGGCCTGAGAGGGCTCCTTCCCCTCGCGCTTGAGGTAGGCGATGAGGTCCTTCTGGCAGTCGATGACCGCCTCCAGCGCCGCCATGGAGCCGGAGAGGGAGAGCCGCGTGATGCTCTTACCCTCATAGCGCACGTCGAGCCCGCCGGCGCGGGCCAGATCGACCATGAAGCTGTCCTTCAGGTCGGTGCCCACCAGGCTCCTGCCGGCGTCGGACTCAGCGCCGGTGAAGTTGCCGTGCCAGCGGCCACCGCCGCGCGCCAGCATCTGGATCTTGTAGGACTTTCCGGCCTCGATCGAGCGCCAGCGGGGATTCGACAGGCCAAAGAAGGACTTGCCACCGTCCGCGAAGCCGAACCAGACGGTGGTCTGGTCCTCGTATTTCGCCTTGGCGAGGCAACCGGCCGCCCTGGTGTTGACGCCGATATCCCAGCCGCGCACCTCGGTGATCGTCTCGTCCATGGCGAGCAGGCTCTGGGCGCGCGCCTGCGGCCCCGCCCCCACCGCGCCGGCGAGCAGCATCAGCGCGCCGAGGAGCCGCGCCATCACCCCCCGCAGGGGCAGCCGGGCCATCGTCATGGCTTGGACGACACTGGAACCGCCTCGGACGAGGGCTTCGCGAAGGGATCGTCACCGGCGCTGGCCTGCGCGGAGGCCGTGCCGGACGACTTGCCGCCCGCAATCTTCTTGCTGTTCTTCTGCCCGGAGCTGCGGGAGGACGTCTTGGGCTTCACCGGGCGCGGAGCGGCGTGGGCGCGGCCGGCGCCGGCCATGGCGCCGAGCACCGCCGCCCCCACCACGGCCCCGGCGACAATGCCGAGCGCGGTGCGCGCCGAACCCGCATGGGCCGAAGCAGGCACCAGCAGCAGCGCCGCCGCCATGACCGCCACAACCTTGAACGGCGCTCCGCCGAGAATTCCGATCTGCATGGCCCCAGCCCCCTGGAAGTCAACGCACGGGCGCGCGCAAGCGCGGGCGCCGCAACTCTATTACCAAACGTTAATGCTCGCCAAAATTGTTTTCAAGAGCTTGGGCCGCACAATCTCTGGTGGGGGCTGCACACCGAGTTATGGCGTTTTTTCGTTCGATACACGAAAACGTGATCGAAAAATGGAATGGCTCCAGATGGCTGCAGCGCAGCATTTCACGTGGCTCGCACGGAGTTTTCCACGTGGAGGGGCCATTCCACAGTTGCGGCACGTCAATGCGACGATACATTCCGCGTCCAATGTCGGCGGCAGGTACGCCGCGGTGGCGGATGTCGGATGCATTGAAGCCGGCCCGCGGGCGTGATCGGCCCGCGTTTCTCCGGAAGCGAAGCGCCCCGATGCCGCCGCCGCCCGCACCCGGAGGCTTTGCGATGGACAGCGACGTTTCAGGCACACGCAGATCGAGATGGAAAGTGGTTGGCGCCCTCGCCGCTGCCGCGGTGATTGTGGGCGCGGGCGTGTTCTGGTGGGTGGTGACGCCGCCTCCGGTCGAGAACGCCGGCCGCACCCTGCCCAAGACCGCGGATGCCGACCTGATCGCGCGCGGCAAATATGTCGCCGAGCTGGGTGACTGCGTGGCCTGCCACACCGCGCCGGGCGGCCACCCCATGGCCGGCGGCCTGCCGCTGGAGACCCCCTTCGGCGTGATCTATTCCACCAACATCACGCCCGATGCCAAGGACGGCATCGGCAAGTACAGCTTCGGCGAGTTCGACCGCGCCATGCGCCACGGCGTAACGGCGGACGGCCGGCACCTCTACCCGGCCATGCCCTACCCCTCCTACGCCAAGGTGGCGCCGGACGACATGTATGCCCTCTACGCCTACCTCATGCAGGGCGTGGAGCCGGTGGCGGCGCCGAACAAGCCGCTCGGCATCTCCTTCCCCTTCAACCAGCGCTGGGGCCTCGCCTTCTGGCAGAAGGCCTTCATGGATAACCGCGGGTTCGAGCCCGACCCCACCAAGGACGCGGTGTGGAACCGCGGCGCCTATCTGGTGGAGGGCCTCGGCCATTGCGGCGCCTGCCACACCCCGCGCGGCATCGGGTTCCAGGAAGTCGCCATGTCCGGGCGCGGTCCGCACGGCGACAAGTTCGTCTCCGGCGCCAAGGTGGAGGAGTGGAACGCCATCAACCTGCGCGACCTGTGGACCGTGCCCGACACGGTGGAGCTGCTGAAGACCGGCCAGAACCGCTTCGCCACCGTCTCCGGCTCCATGACCGAGGTGATCCACAATTCCACGCAGCACTTCAGCAACGATGACCTGATCGCCATCGCCACTTACCTGAAGTCGCTGCCCACGGCCCACCCGCACGAGGTGACGCCCCTGCCGGTGAACGACACCGTGCCGGAAGCCATGTTCACCACCCGCGGCGGCCTCGCCTACGCGCAGTTCTGCACCGATTGCCACCGCCTGAACGGCGCGGGCGTGCCCAAGGTGTTCCCGCCGCTCGCCGGCAACCCGACCGTGATGTCGGATGATCCGGCGACCCTGATCCACATCACCCTCACCGGCTGGAAGACGGCCGAGACCAACGCCTATCCCCGCGTGTTCACCATGCCCGGCTTCGCCCGGCTGGATGACCAGGAGGTGGCGGAGATCCTCACCTTCGTCCGCTCGAACTGGGGCAACACGGCTCCGGCCGTGACCACCGAGCAGGTGAAGAAGGCCCGCGCCCTCATCGATCCCAAGATCGACATGTCCAAGTTCGAGACGCCGCGCCTCGCCAACCTGCTGAACGAGCCGAACGCCAAGCAACTGGTGTGGGGCATGCGCCTCAACACCGAGACCCACACCCTGCTGCCCAAGAATGTGGGCGACGTGCTGAACTGCACGAGCTGCCACCTCAACGGCGGCACCGTGGCCGATGGCTCGCCCTATGTGGGCGTCTCCGCCATGTTCCCGAGCTACGCGCCCCGCGCCGGACGTGAGATCACGCTGGAGGACCGCATCAACGGCTGCTTCCTGCGCTCCATGAACGGCAAGGCCCTGCCCAAGGAGGGCGAGGACATGAAGGCCATGTTCGCCTACTTCAACTGGATGAAGGGCGCCACCAAGCCGGAGGACAAGGTGGAAGGCCGTGGCGTCGGCAAGATCGACCAGAAGATCAAGCCCAACGTGGAGAACGGCAAGCTGGTCTACGCGGCCCAGTGCGCCGTCTGCCACGGCGCCGACGGCGAGGGCCTGCAGGACGCCAAGGGCAACTTCGTCTACCCGCCGCTGTGGGGCGACAAGTCCTTCAACATCGGCGCCGGCATGGCCCGCACCTACACCGCCGCCGCCTTCGTGAAGCGCAACATGCCCATCGGCTTCCACGAGAAGTTCCCGCTGGGCCAGGGCGGCCTCTCAGACCAGGACGCGGTGGACGTGGCGGAGTTCTTCACCCACATGCCGCGGCCGGACTTCGCGCCCAAGGTCAACGACTGGCCGAAGGGTGGCAAGCCCGCCGACGCCCGCTACTGACCCCGTTGCTCCGCGCCTTCCCCGGAGGGCGCGGAGCAACGGCGGCTCTCCTGATCATGAAGCGCCCGGCCCCCACGGCCCGGGCGCTTTTTTCTGCCCGCCGGGGATGGGGGATCGCGCCCGCGCTCCTTTGCCCAAGGGCCCGGCCACTCCTTCAGCTCCTTGCGCGGCATGCCGGTGAATGTGCGCCCATGAGCGCAGGCGGCCTGCTACCGTCCGAAAACCGCGTGCAGCCGCCAATTCCACCGCGGACATGGCGAACAGGAGGCGGCGCGGCCGGCCGCGTGTCTCGGCAAGCCGGGACGGTCCTGCGCTCACGCCCCGTTGGCGCAGCGCCACTGGTGAGGCGTGTCGCCCGCGAAGCGGCGGAAGACCGTGGTGAAATGGGCCTGGGTCTGGAATCCCACCGCCAAAGCGATCTGCACCAGAGGCTCGCGGCTTTCCCGCATCATGCGCTGCGCCAGCTCGATGCGCCGCCGCAGCAGGAACGCGCGCGGTCGCAGGCCCGTGGCCACGCGGAACTGGGCCGCGAAATGCATGCGGCTGAGGCCGGAGGCGGCGGCCATGTCGGCCAGGGAGATGGGCTCGGCAAGGTGCGTGTCGACGAAGGCGAGCACGCGCTTCAGCCGCCATGCCACGAGGCCGGAACGAGGCCGGCGCGGCGTCTGCTCCGGCCCGATGGCGGGCGGAGCCTCCGGCGCGGCGCTGGAAGACGCGGGCAGCTCAACCTCTTGCCCGGCGGCGGGCTCCGCCTGCAACCGCGCCCGCCCCAGCATGCGGGCGACCACCGCGAGGCGTAGCGCATCCGCATAGAGGCCGGCGAAGGCATCGGCACTGCGCTCGGCGGCGGCCAGCGCGCGCGACAAGGTCTCCACCACCGCGTCGCCAGCCATGGCCGGGTGCGGGCCGACGAGCCGGGCGGCTTCCCCCGCGCCGACACGGAAGTGGATGGTCTCACCCGTCCGCGTCCCTTCGGCGCGGGCGATCTGCGGGGCCTCCCCGCCACCGGAACCGGAACTGATGGCGATCTCCACCCCCATGTGCGCCAGCCGCAGCCGCAGGGTTTCGCCACCGTCCCCGGCAGCATCCGGCACCAGGCAGGGAAAGGGCGGGGGGAGGAGGCACGCGGCATCGGCGGCGGGAACAGGCTGGGCGTAAACGGGCATGGACCGGACCCCTCTGGTCTTCATGGCTCTGAATGGCCATCTGGAAGCCCGGCGGGCCAGCGGCGATCCTGCGCCGCGGCGGCCGGAAACTCCCGGAAATGGCGATGCCCAAAGACTAGCAGCGGCCCCCTCGGCCTCCATTCTACCTGCGTTTCGCGATGCATATGATGAGGTTGGGTGCCCCATACCAAGGTATGTTCCAGCAAGGCGCCGCCGTGCTATCGCGATAGACGGCGGGACGGCTCCGGCCGCCATGGTGGGGCCGCCCCTGCGTCAGCCCGGCCGGGGCGCCGGCAACCGCATTTGGCCGAGACCACGCGCGAGGGATCGCCGTTCATCCCGCATGGTCTCCCGAGTTTTCATCGTGACTTCGAACCCAAGCCGCTGCGCACGTCCAACAGATTTGCCCGAGACGCGAGAGAGGCATCGCATGTCATCCTGGGAAGGCTCCGCCCCCGTGGCCGACGACAGCGGCGTGCGCCACCGGCTCGGGCCGGCGGCCGTGGCGATGCTGGCGGCCGCCATCTTCCTCATCGACACCTTCTCACCCCTCGATATGGCGATCGCGGTGCTCTACGTGGTGGTGGTGCTCATCGCCGCCGGCTTCGCGGAGCAGCGGGGCCTGCTGCTGATCGCCGGCACCTGCATCGCGCTTACGCTGCTCAGCTTCGCCATTACCCACACCCACACCTATGACCTCGCCTCCGCCATGCGCTGCGTGGTGAGCCTCGCGGCCGTCAGCGTCGCCACCCTGCTGTCGCTCCGCAACCAGTCGACGACGCGCGCCCTGCGCGAGAAAGCGGCGCTGCTCGATCTTTCCCATGATGCCATCTTCGTGCGCGCGCCAGACGACACCATCACCTACTGGAACCGCGGCGCCGAGGAGCTCTATGGCTGGTCACGGCAGGAGGCCCTCGGCCAGCCGGCGGCGGTTCTGCTGCGCACGCGCTTCCCCGCCCCGCGCGCGGCGATCCGCGCCGAGCTGCTGCGGACCGGCCGCTGGGACGGGGAACTGCTCCACATCCGGCGCGACGGCGGCGCCGTCACCGCCATGAGCCGCTGGTCGCTCCGGCGCGACGAGCGCGGGCGCCCGGCCGCCACCATGGAAACCAACAGCGACATCACCAGCCGCAAGCGTGCCGAGGACGAGCTGCATCAGGCCCAGGCAGACCTCGCCCACGTCACCCGCGTCGCCACCATGGGGGAGCTGACCGCCTCCATCGCCCACGAGGTCAACCAACCCCTCGCGGCAGTGGTCACCAATGGCGAGGCCTGCCTGCGCTGGCTCGGCCGCGCGGTGCCGGACCTCGGCGAGGCGGAAGCCACCGTGCGGCGCATGATTGCCGATGCCCGGCGCGCCAGCGACGTGGTGGCGCGGCTGCGCGCCCTGGCCCGGCGCGCCGAGCCCGAGCACCTGCCGCTCGATGCCGCCGAGATGGTGGCGGACGCCCTGACGCTGATCGAGCGCGAGCTCTCGAACCACCATGTGCGGCTGGAGGCCGACCTGCCCGCCGGCCTGCCGCCGGTACCGGGCGACCGGGTGCAGCTGCAGCAGGTGGTCATCAACCTCGCGCTGAACGCCATCCAGGCCATGGATGCGGTGCCGGCGGAGCGGCGCCGGCTCGCCATCGGCATCGCGCCCGAGGCGCCGGGAGCGGACGGCGCGGGCGGCATCGCCATCACCGTCGCCGACACCGGACCGGGGGTGGACGAGGCGGCGCTGCCGGTGCTGTTCGACGCCTTCTACACCACCAAAAGAGATGGAATCGGCCTCGGCCTCTCCATCTCCCGTTCCATCGTGCACGCGCACGGCGGACGCATCGCCGCCACCCGCGAGGCGGCCGGCGGCATGCGCTTCACCCTCACCCTCCCCGCGACCGAGGACCGCGCATCGTGAACCGTCCCCAGCCTCCCCGCTCCGCGCCGCCCGCGCGCGATCCCCTGGTGATCGTGGTGGACGACGACCCCTCGCTGCGCGAGGCCCTCTCCAGCCTGTTCCGCTCGGTGGGACTGGAGGTGGCGCTGTTCGCCTCGGCCGCCGAGCTGCTGGCGGCGACACTTCCGGACGCGCCGCGCTGCCTGGTGCTCGACATCCGCCTGCCCGGGGTGAGCGGGCTCGACTTCCAGGCCCAGCTCGGCCGCACCGAAAACGACATGCCCATTATCTTCATGACCGGGCACGGTGATATCCCCATGACCGTGCGCGCCATGAAGGCGGGAGCGGTGGACTTCCTCACCAAGCCCTTCCGCGACCAGGACATGCTGGACGCGGTCGCCGCCGCCATCAGGATCGACGAGGCCCGGCGCGAGACGCGCCGGACGGCCTCCCGCCTCGACGGGCTCTACGCGGCCCTCACCCCGCGCGAGCAGCAGATCATGACCCTCGTCACCCGTGGCCTCATGAATAAGCAGGTGGCCGCCGAGGTGGGGCTCAGCGAGATCACGGTGAAGATCCACCGCGGCAACGTGATGCGGAAGATGGAGGCACGCACCCTCGCCGATTTGGTGCGCATGGCCGAGGCGCTCGGCCTCGGACCCGCGAAAGGGTGAGCGGGCAAACGTGTGTATGATTCATCCGGAGCGCTGTTCGAAGCTATAGTCGCTCCAAGTCCCCCGGAGCAGGCCGCGCCGGAGGAAAAGTCTTGAGGTAGATCGAAGTGTCCCCTGCCCCGATGATCACGATCATCGACGATGACGAATCCGTTCGCGTCGCCACTGAAAGCCTCGTGCGATCTCTGGGGTTCGGCGCGAAGGCCTTTGCCTCGGCCGAGGATTTCCTCAGGTCACCGCTTCTCGGCCACACTGACTGCGTCATCACCGATGTGCAGATGCCCGGCATGACCGGTGTGGAGTTGCAGGGCCACCTGCGGGCGCGCGGCGATCTCACCCCCCTCATCTTCATCACCGCCTTCCCGGAGGAGCGCATCCGCCGGCAGGTGGACGGGGCCGGCACCTTCGGCTTCCTCGCCAAGCCGTTCGACGGCAGCACCATGATCGCCTGCATCGACGAAGCCCTGAACGCCGGTGGGTGCTGAGCGTAATATCAAAGGCCGCGAGCTTTTCTCACAGGCCGTTGATCCAGCCCGTGCAGCGGAGAGCAAAACTGAACCGCCACCGCTCTAAGACCCGGCCAAACCCTCGCATGTGCGGCAGGCATGACAGTTCAATTCAGAGCGGATTGGCCTTCTTCCGGAGCATTTTCCGTCCACATGGGTTCGCGGCAACACTCCGGATCATCGAGACGACGCATCTTCCCGACGCGAACCGGTAGCCACCTCGCTTACAAATGCTCCCGCTGTCCATCGACAAGGGCACCGTGGGCGGATGCTTTTCCCGGTCATGGGGAGATCGATCCTGCCGGGGGGCAAGGCCGTGAACCGCCACGGATATTCAAGCGATCAAGGCGCGCCGGGGCCCCCTGCGCATGCCCACCGAGCTCGGCCCCAACGCCCATCGGTGGCATCGCCGCCGCCCTCACCGGCCTCCCCGCCGATGCCTTCGCCCCCGCATGAAGACGAAGCACTTCCCTTGGTCCATGTCCGGCCCACACGTCCGCGACGACCACCTCCTGCCCGACGGGCAGGGCGTGCAGGTCTTCGCCGTCACCGACGACATCGCCGGGCGGGCGCGGAAGGCGGGCGGCAGCACCCTGTGCTCCATCGGCCCCATCCGGCGCCTGCGGTGCGGCGCGGACAACGACACCCATTTCGCCACGCCCAGCGATGGGCTTCGTCACGTTCCTGCGCGAAGTACATGGGGCCCGCGACGAGGTCGCCACCGCCAGCCCGGTAGAGGTGTGGACCGACGACGCCGAGCGCCGGGCGCGGCTCCTCCCAAAGCCACACGCGGCGCCGGGAGAGGCCGGCCCCCGGCCCGTCTTCAGGAGCCGCGCAGCAGCAGCTGCGCGTGCACCTGAAGGGCCGTGGCGACGGCGCCGAAGGCGATGCCGAGGGCGCACGCCAGGGGCCAGCCGCCCTCGGCCCAGGCCAGCATGGTGAGTGCCGAGCCGAGCGCGCCGCCGATGAACATGGTGCCCATGAACACCGTGTTGATGCGCGCCCGCGCCTCGGGGCGCAGCGCATAGACGATGTGCTGATGGGAGACCAGCGCGGCCTGGATGCCGAAATCCAGCAATATGCAACCGACCACCAGCCCGGCCATCCCGCCCCAGGCGCCGAACAGCAGCCAGGAGGCGAGCGTGGCCACCACCCCGAGCAGCACCGCGCGCGCGGGGCCGTGCCGGTCCGCGAAGCGCCCCGCCAGCGGCGCCACCAGGATGCCCACAGCCCCCACCAGACCGAACAGCCCCGCCACATCCGCCCCGAGATCGAACCGCGGCGAGGCGAGGCGGAAGGGCAGGACGGTCCAGAATACGGTGAAGGCGCCGAACAGCGCCGCCTGCGTGACCGCCGCGAGGCGAAGCTGCGGGAACTCGCGCCACAGGCCGACGACGGAAACCAGGAGCGAGCCATAGGACAGCCCGGCATCCGGCCGGCTGCGCGGCAGCACCACAGCCATGAGGCCGCCGGCGGCAAGCGACATGGGCACCGCCACCCAGAACATCTCGCGCCAGCCGCCGTGGGTGGCGACGAAGCCGGCCAGCGTGCGGCTGAGCAGGATGCCGCTCAGCAGCCCGGCCATCACCATGCCTACCGTCGCGCCCCGCCGCTCCGGCGCGGCGAGGTGCGCGGCCAGCGGCACCACCTGCTGCGCCACGGTGGAGGCGAGGCCCACCGCGAACGAGGCCAGCGCCAGCACCAAAGCGTTCGGCGCGGCGGCCGCCGCCACGAGCGCGGCGGCCAGCACCATGAACTGCACGACGATCAGCCGCCGCCGCTCCACGAGGTCTCCCAGCGGCACCAGCAGGAACAGGCCCACCGCATAGCCGAGCTGGGTGGCGGTGGGGATGGCCGCGGTGAGGCGGCCGGGCAGCTCGCCCTCGATCACCGCCAGCATGGGCTGGTTGTAATAGATGTTGGCGACGGCGATGCCCGCCGCCGCGGCCATGGCCAGGGTGGCGCCCGAACCGGCCGTGGGGGCCGGCGTCTCGCGCGATGTCATCTCGCTCTCCAGTGGGGCCGGCGGCTGCGGGCGCGATGCGCGCTGCTCCCCGGCTTGAGGAGAGCCGAAGATGCCGTAGCCGGTGGCCGCTGTCTTCCTCTTCGCACGGCATTCACGCGGTTGCATGGTATATTCCTGCCGCTGGCGCATCGGCGCAGCGAGGCGTGTACAATCCCAGATACGCAGACGTGAGCATTACCGCCGAGAGGAGCTTGTCGCGAAGCCGACACATCTCCTTGCCACCTAAAGTATAACTTGACGGTTTTATCCATTTTTATTTTTGGCCACATCGACACGCCCGCTAACCAAAGACCTCCGCCTCTCACTTTACGGCTATACATTCGAGCGCGCCCGTTCCATGAATCGAACGTAACCGCATGTCTTGATGGGGGTCATCTGGCATGAGTTCGTTCTCGCTCAAGGTTCGCCTTCTCTTCCTGGTCGCAACATTCATGGCGGGCCTTGTGGCCATTACCGCCGTGTTCCTGGTCGACCTGTATTCAAGCATGATGAACGAGAGGAAGGGCGAGATCCGGCACATCGTCGAGGCTGCGGTCTCCCAGCTCAAGGGGCTCGATCAGGCGGTTCGCGACGGCCGCCTCACCAAGGCCGAGGCGCACGAGCGCGCGGCCGACATGATCCATGCCATCCGTTTCGACGGCGGCAACTACCTGTTCGTCTACAGCTTCGACAGCACCACCGTGCTGCACGGCACCCGCGCCGACCGCGAGAACAAGGACGCCTCGGGGGAGAAGGACGCCTACGGCACGCTGTTCGCCCGCCAGCAGGTGGCGCACGGCAAGGCCGGCAGCGGCTACACCACATATTACTTTCCCAGGGCCGGCGACGACCCCACCCCGCGCCAGAAGATCTCCTTCGAGATGGGCTTCGCGCCCTGGGAATGGGTGGTCGCCGGCGGCGTCTATGTGGACGACATCGACAGCGCCTTCTATGCCCAGCTTCGGGTGCTGGGCACCATCATCGTGCTGGTGCTGATCGTCCTGGGCGCCGCATCCTATCTTTTCTCACGCTCCATCTTCGGGCCGCTGGAGCGCCTTTCCGGCGAGCTGCGGGCCATCGGCGACGGCAATCTCGATGTGGACATCACCACCGCCCGACGCCGCGACGAGATCGGCGCCATCGGCAAGAGCGTGGTCTACATGCGCGACCGGATGCGGGAGGGTGACCGGCTGAAGCAGCAGCAGGCGGAGCAGGAGCGGGCCGAGCACGAGGCTGTCGTCCGCCGCGAGCAGCTTGCCAAGGGCTTCGTGGAGCATATGCAGCGCCTCGCCACGGGCTTCGCCACCTCCTCGCGCGAAGTGGCCGATGCGGCGCGCAACCTCTCCGCCACAGCCGAGGAAACCTCGCGCCAGGCACAGGCCGTGGCCGGCGCGGCCGAGGAGGCCTCCTCCAACGTGCAGACGGTGGCCGCCTCCTCGGAGGAGATGGCCGCCTCCATCCACGAGATCAACAGCCAGGTGACCACCTCCGTACGGATCGCCGACAGCGCCTTCACGGAAGCGGAAACCTCCAACGCCCGCATTTCCGATCTCGCGACCGCCGCCGCCGCCATCGGCGACGTGGTCAATCTCATCAAGTCCATCGCTGATCAGACCAACCTGCTCGCGCTCAACGCCACCATCGAGGCGGCGCGGGCCGGCGAGGCGGGCCGCGGCTTCGCGGTGGTCGCCTCGGAGGTGAAGGAGCTCGCTGCGCAGACCGCGCGGGCAACCGAAGACATCCGCACCAAGGTGGGAGAGATCCAGGAAGCGACCGACAGCTCAGTACAGTCCGTGAGCGGCATCGCCCGTGTCATCGGAACGGTCCGGGAGATCGCCGAAGCCATTTCCCGCGCCATCGAGCAGCAGAGCGCCGCCACCTCGGAAATCGCCCAGAACTGCCAGCAGGCGGCGACGGGAACCCATCAGGTGATGCAGAACATCTCCGGCGTCGGGCAGGCGGCAGGCATGACCGGCTCCGCCTCCACCCAGCTCATGACCCTTTCCAGCGGCCTCTCCGACCAGGCCCACGAACTGCGGCAGGCGGTGGACGATTTCGTCACCAGCTTCGCGGCGGCGGCCTGAGGCGAGCTGACAACAGCGTTCCAACGAGAAAGCGCGGCACCGGCCGCCGCGCTTAGGGTGAAGCGAGAAACCACCACGCGGCGGGCTGCGGGCTTGATGTGCGCACCCGCCGCTGCCGAAAGGCCGGACCGGAGCGCTGGAAAGCATCGCGGAAACCGGTGGATCGATGCCATGGGCAGCAAGCGTGCCCACCGCCCTCGCGGTCTCAAGGGCGGTGGGGCGCGGGCCGCCGGAAGGAAAATCTCCATGTCCGCAGCCTCCCGCGTCCTCGCCTCCCTCAAGGCCTCCATCGGCGACATCGTGTTCGGGATGGAGGACGGCACAGTCTCCATCTTCGGCCTCGTGTTCGGCGTCGCCATGAGCACCGACGATCCGCGCACGGTGCTGATTGCCGGCGCCACAGGCGCGGCGGCCGCCGCTGTCTCCATGATGGCGGGCAGCTATCTCGACGCGGAATCGGTGCGTGATGCCCGCAGCGCGCGGCGGGAAGGCTCCCTCGACCCGGAGGCCGCACGCGTCGAGACATCCGCCATCACCACCGCGCTAGCGCGCGGCGGCATGGCGGAGGACGACGTGGCGCGGGTGGCGGACGCTCTCGCCCGCGCGCCACGCGCCGCCGCCGGCCTGCGCACCGAGCTGGACGAGGCGGACGATAACGCCACCCCCGCCACCCACGCCTTCTGGATGTTCGTGTCCGACCTGTTCGCGGGCTTCACGCCGGTCCTGCCCTTCGCCCTCCTGCCCATGGAGAGCGCGCGCATCGCCTCGCTCGTCCTCACCACGGTGCTGCTGGTGGCGCTGGGCGTGGGGCGCGGCCTTGTGGCCCACCGCCCGGTGCTGCGGGCGACCCTGGAGACCCTCGCCATCGCCGCCTCGGCCGCCGTGGCCGGCGTGGTCATGGGGCGCCTGCTCTCCTGACGCGCACCTGCGAACTCACCCCCAGGGCCAGCGCGGCGCACAGGCCCAGCCGCACGATGCGGCCCCAGCCGCTGGCGGACAAAGACACGGCAGCTGTAAGGCCGAGCCGGGCCGCCTCCGCCACCGTGGCCGGCGTGGTCATGGAGCGCCCTCTGTCCTGAAGCACGCCCCGGGCAGCTCACCCCCAGGCCAGCGCGGCGCACAGGCCGAACCGCTCGGTGTGGCCCCAGCCGCTGGCGGATAAAGACACTACGGCTGTGAGGACGAGGCCGAACCGGCCCGCCTCGGCCACCGTGACCAGCATCATCTGAGGCGCCGGCTGTCTGACACACGCCCGGCGGGCTAAGGCCCAGCCTGACATGGCACGCAGAGCCGGCCAACCCACCCGGGGGCTCCAGCCGCAGCCGGAAAGCGGCGCGCATAGCTGCGACGGCGAGGCCTAGCCCGGCCGCTACCGCCACCGCGGCCAGCATCATTGAGAGGCCAGCTCTCCTGATACGCCCCTGGCAGACTCACCCCCAGGCCAGCACGGCGCGCAGGCCTGACCGGTCGGCGCGGTTCTCCAGCCGCAGACGGGCGCCGGCCCTCGCGGCGGCGAGGCTGGCGATGGTGAGGCCGAGCCCGCTGCCGGAGGCGCTGCGGTGGCGCCCCCGGTAGAAGCGCTCGGCCACGCGCGGCAGCTCCTCGGGCGGAATGCCCGGTCCCTCGTCCTCCACGCACAGGCCGTCCGCGGTGCGCCGCCAGGAGACGCTGCCGGCGCCGCCCATGTGCTCCACCGCATTCTCGTGCAGGTTCCGCAGCACCAGATGCAGCGCCTCCCGCCCGCCGGGCAGCGGCAAGCCGTCCAGCGCCGCATCCAACGCCACCTCAACGCCCGGCCGCGCGGGCGCCTGCTGCACGATCTCGCGCAGCAGGAGGCCGGCATCCACGCGCTCGCCGGCGGGGGGCGGCAGCTCGGCCTCCAGCTTGGCCAACGCCAGAAGCTGGCGCACCATCCGCGCGGTGCGATCCACCGAAAGGAGGATCTGCCGCAGGGCCCCCTCGCGGGTCGCGCCGTCGCCGGCGGCGAGGGCCACCTGGGCCTGGGTCTTCAGGCCGGCGAGGGGTGTGCGCAGCTCATGGGCGGCGAAAGCGGTCACCGTCCGCTCGTGGCGCCGCGCCGCCTCCACCTTGCCGAACAGGCCGTTCAGCGCGGCGATCAGCGGATGCACCTCGGCCGGCGTGTCGGCGGCGGCGATGGGGCGCATGTCCTCGCCGTCGCGCGCGGCGATCTCCCGCGCCAAGGTCCTCAGGGGCCGCAGCCCGCGCCCGAGGCTGACCCAGATGAGCAGGCCCAACAGCGGCACCACGAGCACCACCGGACCCACCAGCCCGGCCACCAGGTCCCGCGCCAGCCGATTCCTGAGGCCGACCCGGTCGCCCACCATCACGCGCACGCCCTTGCTTTCGTCCAGGATGGTGTAGACGCGCCACTCCTCCCCGTTCACGTCGCGCCGGGAGAAGCCCTCGCCGGGCCCGGCGAGGGCCTCCTCCGGCGCGCCCGAGGAGCGGGCCACCAGCTTGCCGCCCAGCGACCAGATCTGGCACGAGAGCTGGCGCTCATAGCCGCCTTCGGAGAAAGCAGGGGCCTGCGCGGCGGGCGAGATGTTGCCGTCGGCCACCAGCGAATGCACCATCCGCGCCGCCTCCTGCAGGCGCGCGTCCAGCACGCGCTCCAGCTCGGCGCGGCTCGAAAGGTAGATCCAGCCCGCGGCGCACAGCCAGATGGCCCCGGTGGCCGCGAGCAGGATGAGGAACAGCCGCCGGCGCAGGGAGATCATTGCGGCCCCCGCACCCGGTAGCCGAGGCCGCGCACCGTCTCGATGACGCCGCGCCCCACCTTGGCCCGGAGGTTGTGGATGTGCACCTCCACCGCGTTGCTCTCCACCTCCTCCTGCCAGCCGTAGAGCCGTTCCTCGATCTCGCCCTTGGAGCGGATGACGCCCGGCCGCTCCATGAGCGCGCTCAGCACCGCGAACTCGCGCCGGGAGAGCGCCACCGCCCGCCCCTCCACGGTGGCGGAGAAGGTGGCGGGGTCCAGCACCAGGGCGCCGGCCTTCAGCACCGGCCGCGCCCGCCCCTGCCCCCGCCGCGCGATGGCGCGCACGCGGGCGG
Organism: Xanthobacter sediminis; assembly: GCF_043195015.1. Taxonomy (NCBI): domain Bacteria; kingdom Pseudomonadati; phylum Pseudomonadota; class Alphaproteobacteria; order Hyphomicrobiales; family Xanthobacteraceae; genus Xanthobacter; species Xanthobacter sediminis. Next base: position 75,957 of record NZ_JBAFWH010000009.1, read on the forward strand.
CGAGCTCGTCGAGGTCGAACGGCTTGCCGAGATAGTCGTCCGCCCCGGCATCGAGGCCGCGCACCCGGTCGGCGGTGTCGTCGAGAGCGGTGAGCAGCAGCACCGGGGTGGCATCGTCCCGCGCGCGCAGGTCGGCGAGCACGTCGAGCCCCGAGCCGTCGGGCAGCATCAGGTCCAGCACCACGGCGTCGAAGCGGCCGGTGGCAAGGGCGGCGCTCGCGTCGGCGCAGGAGGACACCTCGTCCACCGTCGCGCCCGAGAGGCCGAGCCCCACCTTCAGCCCATCCATCAGGACCGGATCGTCCTCGACGACGAGTATGCGCATGGTCGTTCCTCCCTTCCGCCATCCCGTGCCGTCCCCAGCTTAAGGCCCACTTAAGCTGGAGGAACGAGGAAGCGGGCCATCATGATGATGAGAGCCCTTCCCCGCATCGTCGCGTCGCTTCTGGCGGCACTTTCGGGCCTGACATGGGCGACAGGCGTCCTCGCCGACAGCCAGAAGCCGCTGAAGGCGAACGAGGCCTTCCGCATGGAGGCCGCGCGCGCCGCCGACGGCACCCTCGCCCTGCGCTGGCGCATCGCGCCCGGCACCCATCTCTACCGCGAGAGCCTGAAGGCCGAGCGGGATGGCGCGCCCGTCGCCCTTCTCACATCCCCCGGCCAGGAGAAGGACGACCCGAACTTCGGCCCCGTCGAGGTCTACCACGGCGAGGCGGAGGCGCGCGTCCCCGGCCTGCCCGCCACGGGCGCGCTCACGGTGTCCTACCAGGGCTGCGCGGAAGCGGGCATCTGCTATCCGGTGGTGCGGCGGCAGGTGGACCTCGCCACCCTGGCGGTGGAGGCAACTGCGCCGCGCACCTTCGCCGGCGGAACGCGAAGCGGGAGCCCGGCAGAGGCCTCAGGCCCGGCCACGGCGCCCCGGAGCGCCACCGCAGACAGCGACGCGCGAGCGAGCGAACCGCTCCCGGACGCGCCGATGGCCCGGGCCGCCCCGGCGGCGGCCACGCCGGGCTCATTTGCTCCGAAGCCCACGCCGGCCGCCGGACCCGCGGCTGAAGCCCCGCCCTTTCCCGCCGATGCCTCCGGCAGGGCGATGACTCTATTCGGCGGCAATCTCGCGGCGCTGCTGCTCGCCTTCCTCGGCTTCGGGCTGCTGCTGGCCTTCACGCCCTGCGTGTTTCCCATGCTGCCCATCCTCTCCGGCATCCTCGCGGGCGGGGAAAGCCGGCCGGGCCCCGCGCGCGGGTTCGCGCTTTCGGCCGCCTACGGGCTCGCCATCGCCGCCGCCTATGGTGTGCTCGGGGTGGCGGCGGGCTGGTCCGGGGCGAACCTCCAGGCGGCGCTGCAGACCCCGTGGGCGCTGGGTGCCATGGCGGTGCTGTTCCTCATGCTCGCCCTCTCCATGCTCGGGCTGTTCGACCTTGCCCTGCCTTCAGGGCTCGCGGCACGCCTGCCGCGCGGGCGCGGCGGCTCCCTCTCCGGAGCGGCGGCGCTCGGCTTCGCCTCGGCGCTGGTGGTGGGCCCGTGCGTGACCCCTCCGCTCGCCGCAGCCATGCTCTATGCCGCCCAGACCGGGGATGCCGCGCGCGGCGGCGCGGCGCTGTTCATGCTCGGCCTCGGCATGGGCCTGCCGCTGGTCCTCGCGGGCACCTTCGGCGCGCGGGTGCTGCCGCGATCGGGGCCGTGGCTGCTGCGCATCAAGCAGGCCTGCGGCGCGCTGTTCCTCGGCGTCGCGGCGGTGCTTGCCACCCGCCTCATGCCGCCGCCGGCCGCGCTCGCGCTGTGGGGAACGCTGGCGGTGGGCGCCGGCGTGTTCCTCGGCGGGCTGGACCGCAGCCGGCCCGGCCATGGGCCGGCGACACGGCTCGCGAAGGCGGCGGGCCTCGTGGCGCTGATCTACGGCGGCACGCTCATCGTCGGGGCGGCCGGCGGCGCGGGCGACCCGCTGCGTCCCCTCGCCTTCCTGGCGCAGGAAGCCGGCGTGGTACCACAGGCGGAACAGGAAGCGCGCGTCTCTTCCCCCGCCGCGCTCGATGCCGCCCTCGCGGAGGCGGCCGCCGGCGGCAAGCCGGTGCTGGTCTCCTTCACCGCCGGCTGGTGCACGGTGTGCAAGTCCAACGAAGCCGTCATGGCGGAGCCCGGCGTGCGCACGCGCATCGCGCGCCTGCCGCGCATCGCGGCCGACGTGACCGATTACGGCGAGGACGAGCGCGCCCTCATGTCCCGCTTCTCGGTGATCGGGCCGCCCACCCTCTTCCTCATGGACGCCGCCGGGCGCGAGCTGCCGGGCACGCGGCACGTGGGCGCCCTGACCGCCCAGGACATCGACGGCCTCGCCGCCAAGGCGGGCCTGTGACCCTCAAGAACAAGGAAACCCGCATGCGACGCAGGGATTTCATCCGCCTCGCCGCCCTCGCCCTCATGCCGCCCGCCCTCGCGGCGGGCGCCGGGCGGGCCCTGGCCCAGGGGGTGGACGTGGACGCCATCCTCCGCGACCCCGACGCCCCCACGGCGGGCAACCCGGACGGCGACGTCACCATCGTCGCCTTCTTCGACTACAACTGCCCCTACTGCAAGAAATCCGCCCCCGACCTCGACCGCGTGGTGAAGGAGGACGGCCGCATCCGCGTGGTCTACAAGGACTGGCCCATCCTCACCGAGGCCTCGGTCTACGGCGCCCAGCTCGCGCTCGCGGCCCGGTACCAGGAGAAGTACTTCGCGGCGCACGGCGCGCTCATGGGCATCCCCGGCCGCAAGATCCCCAAGGAGCAGATGCTGGAGGCGGTCAAGTCCTCCGGTGTGGACATGGAGCGCCTCAACCTCGATCTCGCCCTCCACGGCCCGCAGATCTCCGCTTTGCTGAAGCGCAACAACGCCCAGGCGGAATCCATCGGCCTGCAGGGCACGCCCACCTATCTCGTCGGGCCGCTGCTCGCCTCCACCCTCGATTATGCGAGCTTCAAGCGCGCCATCGCCGAGGCCCGCCGCCGCCAGGCGACCGGCGAGTGAAGCCTGCCATGGACAAGGACCGCCCCGTTGCGCCCTCGGCCCCGTGCCGCCCTTCCGCTCGCGCGCTCGCCGCCGTGCTGGCGCTGCCGCTGGCGCTTGCCGCCTGCGTCACCGGCGGGCCGGACGCACCCTCAGCCGCGCGCCCTGCCGGCCTCTCGCCCGCCGACGCGCAGCGCTACGGCGCGGCGCGGGATGGAGGCTTCAGCATTCCGGCGGTGGACCCGCAGGACATGAAGCCGCGCAACGCCCGCCAGCTAGTGAGCGACCCCACCGGGCAGGCGCCCGGCACGCTGGTCGTCGATCCCCGGAACCGCTTCCTCTATCTGGTGCAGGAGAATGGAAAGGCCCTGCGCTACGGCGTCGGCGTGGGCCGGGCCGGCATGGAATTCTCCGGCAGCGCCCGCGTGGGCGACAAGCGGGAATGGCCGAGGTGGCGGCCGACCGACGACATGATCGCGCGCGAGCCGCGGAAGTACCGGCCCTGGGCGGGCGGCATGGCGGGCGGGGAGGAGAACCCCCTCGGCGCCCGAGCGCTCTATCTCTACAAGGACGGCAAGGACACGCTCTACCGCATCCACGGCACCAACGAGCCCTGGTCCATTGGCGAAGCGGTGTCCTCCGGCTGCATCCGCATGATGAACCAGGACATCATCGACCTCTACGGCCGCGTGCCCGAGGGCGCGAAGGTGGTGGTGCTGCCGATCTGATCCCACGCCGGATGCGACCACTTTGCTGCGGGTGGAACGGCGCCGCGCCCCTTGACGGCCGCCCGGGAACAAGCCGTAGCTGCGCTGCAAGAGGAGGCGCACGCCGCGCCTCGCGCAGAATGGGGTGGGCCGCGACGTGCCGTCCGAGACATCGACAGAGGCGGACCTGATCGCCGCCGCCGCTGACATCCTCTTCCTCAGCGGGCAGTCCTCGGAAAGCACCGGGGCGGCGGTGCGCCAATTCGGCGACGCGCTCGGGGTCAAGGCGGACCTGCTGCTGCGCTGGGGCGAGGTGGTGCTCTGGGTGGAGGGGCGGCCCGGCCCCATCATCATCGCGGCCAAGCCCACCAGCGTCGACATGGGACGGGTCGCCGCCGTGCTCCGCATCATCGACGACGTGGCCACAGGCCGCCTGGACCCCGCGGGCGCGGCCGCCGGGCTCGAAGCCGTAAGCCGCATGCCGCCCGTCAATATGGTGCGCTTCGCCGTCATGGCCGCCGCCGGCGCGGCTGCCCTCGGCGCGATCTTCGGCGCCGGCAATTTCGCGACGCTCGCCGTCATCGCCTTCAGCGCCGGATGCGGCGGGCTGCTGCGGCGGGCAATGGCCCATCTTTCGCGCAACACCCTCATCCAGCCCTTCAGCGCCGCGCTGTTCGCCGGAGTGGCAGGTGTCGTCGCCATACACATGGATATTGGGGTGGACCCGCGCCTGGTCCTGGTGTGTCCGTGCATGGTGCTGGTGCCAGGCCCCCACGTGCTCAACGGCACCATAGACCTTGCCCGCGCGCGGCTCACCATCGGCTCGGCGCGGCTGGTGTTCGCGGGGCTGGTGGTGCTGATGATCTGCGCCGGCCTCCTGCTGGGGCTCATGGCGGGGAATATCGACCTGCCCGCAGCGGGGCCGGATCGTGCGGTGCCCTGGTATGGCGACGTCATCGCCGCCGGCATCGCCGTCTCCGCCTACGGCACCTTCTTCAACATGCCCTGGCGCATGCTGCCCGCCCCCATGCTGGTGGGCATGCTGGCGCACGGAGTGCGCTGGCTGCTGCTGGCCTCGGGGGTGACCATCGCCGGCAGCAGCCTTGCCGCATGCTTCATCGTGGGCCTTCTGGCGGCGCCGCTGACGGCGCGGCTGCGCTATCCGTTCGCCGGCTTCTCGTTCGCGGCCGTGGTCTCGATGGTGCCGGGCGTGTTCCTGTTCGAGGCCGCCGCCGCGCTGGTGGAGCTGACGAGCATGGGCGAGGGTGCCCCGGCCCAGCTCCTGGTACACGCTACGGTGAACGGCATCACCGCCCTCATCATCATCCTCGCCATGACGGTTGGCCTGATCGTGCCCAAGATGATGTACGACAATTACCTGGGCAGCCTGCGCCATCGGCAGTAGGCACGGAACCCGCGCCACCTCGCTGCGTTTGATGGGAGATGTCACTCTGAAGCGCGCACTACGCGAGGCCCGACATGGAAGACGCAGGGATTGGCTGGATCGCCGCCATCATCGTCGGCGGGTTCGCGGGCTGGATCGCATCCGCCCTCATGAAAAGCGGCAACGGCCTGCTCGTGAACATCATCCTCGGCATCCTCGGCGCGGCGGTGGCGAGCTTCCTGTTCGGGTTGCTCGGGGTGGGCTTCGCGGGCTGGCTGGGCTACCTCGTCGCCGGCATCGTAGGCGCCTGCATCCTCATCGGCGGGGCCCGCGCAGTGCGGGGCTGATCGCGGCGCGCGAGAAGTCAGCCACAGGCAATCGACGGCCCGTAAACGGGCTCCGGTCAGACTACCGATCGGGCTTGGGGGCGGGCATGAAGGTCGTGATGTCATCCGGCGGGCGCCAGAGGCGCGAGGCGGCGTGGAGCGCCCGCGTCACTGCGGCGAAGGCATCCGCGTGAGCACCCGACAGCCAGCTTCCCTTTCTTTCCGCCCGCGTCACACCCGTGGCGCGGATGCGCGCGCCCCGGCGCGTGCCCGTGGCACCGGCTCGCCTTGCGGCGCCCGCACGGCGGTCTACCCCCTCCCCGAGGTCCCAGCCCCGGACCCCGCCCTCACATTCCGTTGGAGCGCTCCCGCCCTTGGCGCGCGCGGGCCGGCGGCATCCATGACCCTCCCGGCCCGCGATGCGGCAGCGCAGGACTTGCAGCCATGACCAATCCGTTCATCCCGCAATCGTCGCCCACTCCCGCGCGCGCAGGCGCGGTCACGCTCAGCCTCTGCGTGCCGACGCGCGACCGCGCGCCGTTCCTCGAAGCCCTCTTGCCCCGCATCAAGGCGTGGGGCGCGAGCTGGGACTTCTCCTATGAGATCGTCATCTGCGACGACTGCTCCACCGACGGCACGGCGGAAGTCGCCGAGCGCTTCCGTGCCGAGGGGCTCCCGATCCGCTATTTCCGCCAGGAGGCGGACAAGGGCATCGCCAACATCCTCGGTGCGCTCCACCGCGCGGTTGGCGAATATGTGGTCTACCTCGCCGATGACGACCTGATCGTGCCCGAAGCGCTGGCGGACAATATCCGCTTCATGCGGGCACATCCGGAGATCCGCGCCTGCTACACGCCGTGGTCCGACTATGACGACCTGCGCGAAATCGAAGGGCCGGCAGCCTACACCCAGCCCGACGAGCTGAAGGTCTTCAACCCCAACGACGAAACCGACCTCATCGGCTACATAGTCGAGCACAAGGTCTTCCCGGAGATCGCCGTCTACCGCGCGGACGCCCTGAGCCGGGTGGTCTCCACGCCGCAGTTCTGCCACTGGTCGTTCGCCCAGCTCGCCTCCATCGCGGCCAGCGGCCCGGTCGCCTTCCGGCGCGCGCCCTACTACCGCTCCGTCACGCTCAGCCCGGTGAGCCCCAACCACACCCGCCGGAGCACCGAGCAGGCCCTGATCGACTGGGACAGCTACCGGGGCGGGCTCGAATACATGGTGTTCAGCCTGCTGCGCCGCCGCAACATCGTCATCAGAGAGGACGTCCGCCTGTCTTTCCGCAACCTGATCGACCATTTCGTCGAGCAGCGCATGCGGGCGGCCATGCGACTGTGGCTCCAGCGCAAGGACTATGTCCGCGCCTACGAAATCCTGTGCCGAGTGTGCTACTTCGACCCCGGCGCCCTCTCCACCTTCGAGCACCTCGATAACCTGCCGCTGCTCGTGACCGCGCAGACGCTCGCCCGCCTTGCCAATGCGGTGCCCGAGCTGGAGAGGCTGCTGGTGGCCGGAGTGGATGACGGGCAAGCCCTCGGCCAGCTCCTGCGCGACGCGGGTCTCGACCGGCGCATCCTGGTCATTCCGCCGCCCGCCAACCCCTCCCCAAAGAACCTGCACGCCAGCCTGGTGTTCATCGGCAGCGAGGAGATGCGCCAGTCGTTCATCGAGCAGGGCTATGCACCGGGCCTGATCGTCAGCGAGCGGGACATCGGAGCCTCCGTCCTGCTGTGACGGCAAGCCGGGCGGTCCTTCGCGGCCGCCCGCGCTGACGCACGGCCGGGCAAGAGGGACGGATGCGAAACTGAGATGCCGAACGCCGGGACGCCGCAGAGCGAAACAGCGCGAGCGCAAGGCCGGGAGCGCTCGCTGGCGCTTTGGTGCGCTTCCTGCCGTCCGAAGCGGAAAGCTGGGGCCGGCCACCGCTTGGCAGCGCGGAAATGGCCGGTTACCGCCCCCCTTCCTCCTGAAGCCGCCGGCACCCGCGCGCAAATCGACGCGGACGCTTCGGCGGAGCGACGGCGCAGGTGTCTCTCGCCAGCTGCGCCGATACGCCCCCGCGAAGCCGGCGCGGATCCCCATGCCTTCTCCAAGGAGAGCCCAGCCCCATGACCGTGTTTGCGGATTCGAGCCGGTTCATCATGGACCTCGGCATGCACAGCGGCGACGATACGGCCTATTACCTCGCCAAGGATTTCGAGGTGGTCGCCCTGGAGCCCAACCCGCTCCTGGCGGAGGCCGCACGTGCGCGATTCGCGACGGCCATCGCCGCCGGGCGCCTCACCCTCGTGGAGGCCGCCATCTGGACCGAGGCGGGCACGGAAACCTTCCATCTGAACGAGACCGGGGACCTGCGCGGCAGCCTGCTGCCCGCGCAACTCGTGGCCGAAGGCACGCCGGGGCGCCGCATGGAGCTGCCCACCATGACCCTCGGCGACCTGTTCGACCGCTTCGGCACCCCGCTCTACATGAAGATCGACGTGGAGGGCGGCGACCGCACGGCCATCGGCCAGCTCGTGCGCCAGCTGGTGAAGCCCCTTTATGTGAGCGTCGAGGAGCACGGCGCCGGCTTCGAGCTCGTCGCCACGCTCAGCGCCTGCGGCTACAACGGGTTTCAGCTCGTGGACCGATCGGAGGTGCCGGACATGAGTGATCCGGATCTGCCCTTCACCTTCACCGATGGCTCGGCGGGCCCGTTTGGAGATGCTCTGCCCGGCGACTGGCAGGCACGCGGCGCGTTCGAGGCGGAGTATGCCGAGAAGATCCTGACGCGCGAGGGGACGCGCATCGCCCCGCCTGGCCGGGTGTTCGACATCCACGCCACGCGTCTGTGAGGCGGGGCCGCACAAGCCACGGACAAGCGGAAACGGCAAAAGTGCCGCCCTGAGGCCGTCCGCGTCGCCGCGGCGGGGCGGCGGAGGCTGGGGAAGAAAAGCATGGCGAAGGGGCAGAGGGCCGGGTTCCGCGTGGCGCGTGGCACCGCACGGAACACCACGCTCAAGTCGGCGGAAGATGCGCGGCGCGCCGTCCTCCTGCACCAGGAGGGCAAGTTCGCCGAAGCCGCGGAGTTCTACGCCAGCGCCCTGAAGCGCGACCCCGCCAACGCCCGCACCCACCACATGCTCGGCCTGTGCCTCGCCGCCTGCGGTCGCCTCGATGAGGCGGAAGGCGCGCTGAGGCAGGCTGCCTCCCGCCTTCCGGGCGACGCCGATGTCGCGGCCGGCCTCGGTGATGTGCTGGCACAGAAGGGCGGCGCGGCGAAGGAGGAGGCCGTGGCCTGCTTCGAGCGGGCACTGGCCGTCAACCCCGCCCACCGCGGGGCACGCACGGGCCGGGCGCGCCTCTGGGCAAGCGGTGGGGAGGTGGAGTTGCTGCGCCGGCAGGCTGCCGAGATCCCGGACGACGCCGACACCGCGCTCGCGCTCGGCCTCGCCAGGATCGCCGCCGGGGAAGACCCCGCCCTGGCGGTGCGCGAATGGGTGGAGGCGGCGCGACGTGGCACCCTCACCGCCGAGCGGCTGCGAACCGAGGGCGGGCTTGCCCACAGCGGAGTCCGGATGGCGGAGGCGCTGGCGCTGTTCCAGGCCGCGGTGGCCGTCAATCCCGCGGATGCGCCGGTCCAATGCAATATCGGCGCGCTGCTGCTGGACATGCACCGCCCGCGCGAAGCCGCCGAAGCGCTGCAGAAGGCTTACGCCCTCAATCCCGACCACGCGCTCACCCTGCTCAACATGGCCGTGCTCTACGCCAAGGAGGACAGGTTTTCCGAAGCGCTGGACTATTACCGCCGCACGCTGCGCATCGACCCCGGCATGGCCGCGGCGCTGATCGGCGCCATCAAGATGAGCCAGCACATCTGCCAGTGGGGCGACATCCACCGGTGGGAGGCGGAGCTTTCACGCACGCTGGCGCGTGGCGATGCGGAAAACGTCGATCCCTTCGTTCTGCTCGCCTGCAACCTCACGCCCACGGAGCACCTGCTGGCCGGGCGAGCTTACGCGCGACAGTGCCGGGTCGCCTCCAGCGACCGCCTGCCTCCGCCACCGCCCGCCGTGCCCGGCCGCCGCATCCGCATCGGCTACCTCTCCAACGACTTCTATGGGCACGCCACTGCCTTCCTCGCGGCCGGGATGTTCGAGCATCATAACCGCGAGGCATTTGAAACCTTCGCCTATTCCTTCAGCCCCGACGACGGCAGCAGCATGCGCCGAAGGATCGAGAAGGCGTTCGACCATTTTGTCGAGATCGGCCACCTTTCGGACGGAGAAGCCGCCCGTCGCATCCGCGAGGACGGCATCGACATCCTGGTGGACCTGAAGGGCTACACCAAGGGCTGCCGCACCCAGATCATGGTGCTGCGCCCGGCGCCGGTGCAGGTGAACTACCTCGGCTATCCCGGCACCATGGGGGCCGATTTCATAGACTATGTGATCGGCGACCCGGTCGTGACCCCATTCTCCGCCGCCGCCGGCTTCGACGAGAAAATCGTTCAGCTCCCCGATTGCTATCAGCCGAACGACAGCCGCCGCGAGGTCGCCGAAATCGCCCCCACCCGCGCCGAGTGCGGCCTGCCGGAGGGTGCCTTCGTCTTCTGCTGTTTCAACAACACTTACAAAATCACGCCCGAGATGTTCGCGGTCTGGCTGCGTCTGCTCGATCAGGTGCCAGGCTCGGTGCTGTGGCTGTTCGAGGCGAACCCCGCCGCGCGCGACAACCTTGCCTACGAGGCCGCAAGCCGGGGCATTGAGCCGGAACGGCTCGTCTTCGCGCCACTGATGGGGCAGGGTCTCCACCTTGCGCGCTATGCCCACGCCGACCTTTTCCTGGACACCCGGCCCTACAACGCCCACACCACCGCCAGCGATGCCCTGTGGGCCGGCGTGCCCGTGGTCACGTTGCCCGGCGACAGCTTCCCCGCACGGGTCGCCGCCAGCCTGCTGCACGCGGTGGACATGCCGGAGCTCGTGACCTCCTCCATCAAGGAATATGAGGCGCTCGCCCTTTCCCTCGCCCGCGATCCCGAGCGCCGCGCGGCGCTCAAGGCCCGGCTGCGGGTGGCACGTGAGCGCGCGCCCCTTTTCGACACCGCGGCCTTCACCCGCGGCATCGAGGCCGCCTACACGCGGATGCACGCCCTGCGGTGTGCGGGCAAGGCGCCGGAAGCCTTCGCGGTGCCGCGCGCGGGGATAGGCAATTGACTTTGGTCAAGGCTTATTCGCCGGCTATGTCGCAAAGCTTCGAGGCATGACCCGTCCTCCGCGGACGCCGCCGCGCGGCGCGTGTCAAGCGCCGCGCCCGCGATGCCGACCAACGCCGGGACACGGAGAAAGACACGCAGAATGACTGACGAAACCACGCCCCCGGAAGCCGAGAAGGCCCCCTTCGTGGCCTCCATTCCCGAGGCGGCGGAAACCAGCCTCGCGGACGAGCGCGTGAAGGCGGCGCAGGAAGCCAAGCTCTCCGCCGTGGAAGAGATCGCCACGCGGGCTTCCGTGAGCGAGGGCCTGGAAGCCATCATCGCCGGCGCTGCGCCGGATGATGCGGCGCGCCTGAGCGGCGCGCTCGGCCTGCCCAAGCCCTCCGGCCCGCATCGCGCCACCAGCGACGAACTCGCCGACGACTGGCGCGACGGCAGCTACCCCTACAAGTACCGCATGCTGAGACGCGACTACGAGCACCAGAAGTTCCAGCTTCAGACCGAGCTTCTCAAGCTTCAGTCGTGGGTGAAGGAGGCACGCCAGCGCGTCGTTCTCCTGTTCGAGGGGCGCGACGCCGCCGGCAAGGGCGGTGCCATCAAGCGCTTCACGGAGCATCTCAATCCGCGCGGCGCGCGGGTGGTGGCGCTGGAGAAGCCCAGCGACGTGGAGCGCGGACAGTGGTACTTCCAGCGCTATGTGGAGCACCTTCCCACCACCGGCGAGATCGTGATGTTCGACCGGAGCTGGTACAACCGCGCCGGCGTCGAGCGGGTGATGGGCTTCTGCGGCGACGACGAATACCGTGAGTTCCTGCGCCAGGCGCCGGAGTTCGAGCGCAACCTCGTGCGCAGCGGCACCCATCTCATCAAGTTCTGGTTCTCGGTGAGCCGTGAGGAGCAGCGCAGGCGCTTCAAGGAGCGCAAGGTGCATCCGCTGAAGCAGTGGAAGCTTTCGCCCATCGATCTCGCCTCCCTCGACAAGTGGGCGGACTATACCCGGGCGAAGGAAGCCATGTTCTTCCACACCGACACCGCCGACTCGCCCTGGACCGTCATCAAGTCCGACGACAAGAAGCGCGCGCGCATCAACGCCATGCGCTACGTGCTCCATTCCCTGCCCTACAAGGGCAAGGATATCGAGCGCATCGGGCCGGTGGACCTGCTGCTGGTGGGGCGCGCCAACGCCGTCCATGAACGCGACGAGTACACCGTCGACGGCCCCAAGGGCGCCTGAGCACCGCACGACGCGCCGCACGGCGCCTCCGCCTGCGTCTTTCCATACCCTGACACCCGGTGCAGCCTGGGCCGCGCCGGGTTTTTTTTGCGTGCGCGCGGAGCCTGCCGCGCAGCATGCGCGGGGCGCGGCTTCGGACCTAAGTATGAGTCGCCTCCGGCGCCGCGGTCGCTTAGGTTGCGAGTACGAAGCCTCGGTGTATCGAGAATCGCCCCAGGTGCCGGCTGCCACAACAGGCCGGGAACCGAACCAGAGCGGCCGATCAGCGAGAGCTTCCAACTGTTCCGCTTTTCGGCATGGGGAGGATGCCGCGGCTTGGAACGAGAACCCATGTGAAAAAATCACCTGCGCCTGAAAATGAGGTGCGCATTGCGCGCCTGCCTCATCCCGGATGCGAAGGTGAGTTGGACCTGACGCCAGACCTTGGGTCCCGGCCGCACGGAGCTTTCCGAAGCGGAGCGGGAACCACGGGACCTTGCGCGCCGAACGTCCCGGGTGGCCGACAGCCGCCCGCGACGAGGATGGCGTTCGGGGTTCACCAACCGGGACGCCACAGGCGCCCGACCAGAAAAACAAAGCCCGCGGAATCGTCCGCGGGTTGGAGAGGAGCTTCCCATGGACAATTCACTGGCCGCGCGCATCGCGGCCAATCCCGATTACCAACGCCTGAAATCGACGCGTTCGCGATTCGGCTGGACGCTGACCTTCGCGATGCTGATCGTCTATTACGGCTTCATCCTGCTGATCGCCTTCAATAAGCAGGTGCTGGCCGCGCGCATCGGCACCGACGTCATGACGTGGGGCATTCCGATCGGCTTCGGCGTCATCGTCTTCACCATTCTCATCACCGCCATCTACGTGCGTCGCGCCAACGGCGAGTTCGACGCGCTGTCCGAAAAGATCAAGGCGGAGGTGCTGAAGTGACGAGCGTTCGCAATCTCTTCGCGCGCGCGGGCCTCGCGGCCTCCGTGGCGCTCATGTCGGGGCCCGTGCTCGCCGCAGGCGGCGACCTCGGCGTTGCCGAGAAGCAGGCCACCAACTGGACCGCGATCGTGATGTTCGCGCTGTTCGTTGTGATGACCCTGTTCATCACCAAGTGGGCGGCGGCCAAGACCAAGTCCGCGGCCGACTTCTACACCGCCGGCGGCGGCATCTCCGGCTTCCAGAACGGCCTCGCCATCGCCGGCGACTATATGTCGGCGGCCTCGTTCCTCGGCATCTCCGCGGCGGTGATGACCTCCGGCTACGACGGCCTGATCTACTCGATCGGCTTCCTCGTCGGCTGGCCCATCCTCACCTTCCTGATGGCGGAGCGCCTGCGCAACCTCGGCAAGTTCACCTTCGCCGACGTGGCGGCCTTCCGCTTCGCCCAGACGCCGGTGCGCGTGTTCGCGGCCTCCGGCACGCTGGTGGTGGTCGCCTTCTACCTCATCGCCCAGATGGTGGGCGCCGGCCAGCTCATCAAGCTGCTGTTCGGCCTCGACTACTGGATGGCGGTGGTGATCGTCGGCGTGCTCATGATGGTCTACGTGCTGTTCGGCGGCATGACGGCCACCACATGGGTGCAGATCATCAAGGCGTGCATGCTGCTCGGCGGCGCCAGCTTCATGGCCTTCATGGTGATGTGGCAGTACGGCTTCAGACCGGAGAAGCTGTTCGCGGCTGCCGTGCAGGTGAAGACCCAGATCGCCACCGCCAAGGGGGCCACGCCCGAGGCGGCGGCCACCGCCGGCCAGTCCATCATGGGCCCGGGCTCCTTCATCAAGGACCCGATCTCCGCCATCTCCTTCGGCATGGCGCTCATGTTCGGCACCGCCGGCCTGCCGCACATCCTCATGCGCTTCTTCACCGTGCCCAGCGCGAAGGAAGCCCGCAAGTCCGTGATGTGGGCCACCGGTTGGATCGGCTACTTCTACCTGCTCACCTTCATCATCGGCTTTGGCGCCATCACCTTCGTGCTCACCAACCCAGAGTTCCTGGACGCCAAGGGCGGCCTGGTGGGCGGCGTGAACATGGCGGCGGTGCACCTCGCGCATGCGGTGGGCGGCAACGTGTTCCTGGGCTTCATGTCGGCGGTGGCGTTCGCAACCATCCTCGCGGTGGTGGCCGGCCTCACGCTGTCGGGCGCCTCGGCGGTGTCGCATGACCTCTATTCGACCGTGCTGAAGGGCGGCAAGGCCGACAGCGCCTCGGAGCTGAAGGTCTCGCGCGTCACCACCATCTGCCTCGGCATCATCGCGGTGCTGCTCGGCATCGCCTTCGAGAAGCAGAACATCGCCTTCATGGTGTCCCTGGCGTTCGCGGTGGCGGCCTCGGCCAACTTCCCGGTGCTGTTCATGTCGGTGCTGTGGAAGGACTGCACCACCAAGGGCGCGGTGATCGGCGGCTTCCTGGGTCTTGCCTCGTCGGTGATCCTTACCATCCTGTCGCCGTCGGTGTGGGAAGCCACGCTCGGCAACCCGGCCGGCTCGGCGCCGTTCCCCTACACCTCGCCGGCGCTGTTCTCCATGATCCTCGGCTTCGCCGGCATCTGGTTCTTCTCCATCACGGACAAGAGCCAGCGGGCGGCGGTCGACCGTGCAGGCTTCCCGGCCCAGGAAGTGCGCTCGGAGACCGGCATCGGCGCGGCGGAAGCCTCGGCCCACTAGGCCGGAGCCATGTCGCGGCCGGATTCCACGGCTGGGGGACCGGTGCCCCCCGACTCCACTCCGGAGTCCCTCCCCGTCGGGGCACCATCTCCCCTCGACCCGCCCCGAAACGGGCGGGTCCGCTCCCGGCGCCGCGAGCGCCGGGAGTTCGTTTCCGTCATGGCCTCGCACGTGCGCGATGCCTATGTGCGCAAGCCCTTCTTCGTGGACGGCGGCACCGACCTCGTCAGCCTCTGCCGCGCCCTTTCCGAGAAGGGCCTCACCGATGCCCTGGTGCGCGATGGCGCCCGCATCGGCGTCTTCACCACCACCAACCTGCGCGATGCGCTGCTGCGCGAGACGCCCCCCCATCTGCTGCCGGTGCGCGAGATCGCCACTTTCGAGCCGTTTTCCGTCTCCATCGACGACGAGCTTTACGGCGCCATGCTGCTGATGCTGCGCCACCGCATCCACCGCGTGGTGGTGCGGGAGGGAGAGGCCATCGTCGGCCTGCTCAGCCAGATCGACCTCATGGCCTTCGTGGCCAGCCACTCCCACCTCATCGCCCTCGAAATCACCGAAGCCGCCGATGTGGACGAGCTGCGCGCCGCCGCCCGGCAGATCGACGAGCTGATCGCCGACCTCCAGGACGACGGGGTACGGGTGGAGGTGATCGGCGAGCTGGTGGGTGAATTGAACCGCCGCCTGTTCCATCGCCTGTGGGAGCTGCTGGCGCCGCCGGCGCTGCGCGAGAACTCCTGCCTGCTGGTGATGGGCTCCGAGGGGCGCGGCGAGCAGCTCATCAAGACCGACCAGGACAACGCCCTCATCCTGCGCGACGGCTTCGCCTTCGAGGGGCTGGCGGCGGTGACGGAGGCGTTCACCGCCGCCCTCATCACCTTCGGCTACCCGCCCTGCCCCGGCGGCATCATGCTCAGCCGCCCGCTCTGGTGCCAACCGCTCGCCGCCTTCAAGGACACGCTGAAGCGCTGGCTGTTCGCAGGCACGGCCGAAGGGCCCATGAACCTCGCCATCTTCCTCGACGCGGCGGTGGTGGCGGGCGACGGCGCGCTCATGGAAGACGCCCGCGCCCATCTCGATTTCCTGCTGCAGGACGACGCCGCCTATTTCTCCCGCTTCGCGCGCGCGGTGGAGCAGTTCGGCGATGGCGAGGCGTGGTGGTCGCGGCTGCCCGGCCTGCGGGGCCGGGCGGCGGCGGAGATCGACCTGAAGAAGCTCGGCATCTTCCCCATCGTCCACGGGGTGCGGGCGCTGGCGCTCGAATACCGGGTGCGGCCCCTTTCCACGGCGGCGCGCATCAAGGCGCTGGTGGATGACGGCCGGCTCGACGCCGCCCTGGGGCGCGACCTCGCCGACGCGCTCCATTGCCTCATGGGCCTGAAGCTCTCGAGCAACCTGCGCCAGCGCGCGGCCGGCCGCGCGCCGGGCAACACCCTGCCCCTGAGCGAGCTCGGCACCCTGGACCGGCAGGCGCTGAAGGACTCCCTCGCCATCGTGCGCGCCTTCAAGCAGTGGCTCGCGCGCCACTACCGGTTCGACCTGCTGTGACCGGGGGGAACGACAGGCCCGGCGACGACGGCCCGCGGCCGGCGGTGCTGCTGGCCCTGTTCGCGGCGGGGATGCTGCTGTTCAACTTTCCGCTGCTCGCGGTGTGGAACGTGCCGGTCACCGTGCTCGGCCTGCCGCTGCTGCCGGTGGCGCTGTTCGCGATCTGGGCACTGCTGATCGTGCTGCTCGCACGCGTGAGCGAGCGGCGGCGCGGCGGGGACGGCGCGCCATGATCTCCGCGCCCCTCGTCCTCGCGGTCTCCATCGGCTACCTGGCGCTCCTGTTCACCATCGCCGCGGCGGCGGACAGCTCGGCCGCGCGCGGGCGCTCGATGATCTCGAATGCCTGGGTCTATGCCATGTCGCTGGCGGTCTACTGCACCGCCTGGACCTATTTCGGCAGCGTCGGGCGGGCGGCGGCTGGGGGCATCTGGTTCCTGCCCATCTATCTCGGACCCATGCTGGCGATGTTCCTCGCGTGGATCGTCGTGCGCAAGATGATTCGCATCGCCCACGCCCACCGCATCACCTCCATCGCCGACTTCATCGCCAGCCGCTACGGCAAGAGCCCGGCGCTGGCGGCGCTGGTCACGCTCATCACCGTGGTCGGCATCGTCCCCTACATCGCGTTGCAGCTGAAGGCGGTTTCGGCGGGCTACCACGTTCTCACCCACGGCGCGTGGGCGGCCCCGGCCGCCGCTTTGCCCTGGTGGCGCGACGGCACGCTCGCCGTCACCCTGGCGCTCGCCCTCTTCACCATCCTGTTCGGCACCCGCCACCTCGACAGCGCGGAGCGGCACGAGGGCATGGTGGCGGCCATCGCCTTCGAATCCGTGGTGAAGCTGCTGGCGTTCCTGGCGGTGGGCCTGTTCGTCACCTACGGCCTGTTCGGCGGCATGGCGGACATCTGGGCGCGGGCACAGGCGCTGCCGGAGCTCGCCACCCTCTTCAATCCCAGCCCCGATGCACCGTTCGACTACACGCAGTGGTTCGCGCTCACCATCCTCTCCATGCTTTCCGCGCTGCTGCTGCCACGGCAGTTCCAGATCATGGTTGTGGAGTGCACCGACGAGCGGCACGTGAAGCGCGCGGCCTGGGTGTTCCCGGCCTACCTCCTCGCCATCAATCTCTTCGTGCTGCCGATTGCGCTGGGCGGGCTCGTGCTGTTCGGCCCCGGCGGCGTGGATGCCGACACCTTCGTGCTCTCCCTGCCGCTCGCCCATGGCGCGCCGGTGCTGGCGCTCATCGCCTATGTGGGCGGGCTTTCGGCCGCCACCGGCATGCTGATCGTGGAGACGATCGCGGTCTCGACCATGGTGTGCAACGATCTCGTGATGCCCGCCCTGCTGCGCCGGCCCGGCTTCGCTGCCCGCACAGGCGGGGATCTCACGGCCCTGCTGCTCAACATCCGCCGGGCCGCCATCATCGGTGTGCTGCTGCTCGGCTATTTTTATTTCCAGGTGGCGGGGGAGGCCTATGCGCTGGTCTCCATCGGCCTCATCAGCTTCGCGGCGGTGGCGCAGTTCGCCCCCGCCCTGCTCGGCGGCATGTATTGGCGGGGCGGCACGCGCATCGGCGCGCTCGCCGGTCTCGCCGCCGGCTTTCTGGTATGGACCTACACGCTCATGCTGCCCTCGGTGGCGAAATCGGGCTGGATCTCACAGGCATTCGTGAGCGAGGGGCCGCTCGGCTTGGCGCTGCTGGCGCCGGAGCGGCTGTTCGGCTTCGGCGGGCTCGACCCGCTCACCCACGCCCTGTTCTGGAGCCTGCTCGTCAACACCGGGCTCTATGTGGGCCTCTCGCTGCGGCGCGCCCCCCAGGGGGTGGAGGCGACCCAGGCCCTGCTGTTCGTGGACGCCTTCGCCCGCCATCCCGGCGCCGGCGCCCCCGTGTTCTGGCGCGGCGCCGCGCGGCTCGACGACCTGATGGCGCTCACCGCCCGGCTGCTGGGCTCCGAGCGTGCGCGCGCCGTGTTCGAGGCCCACGCAGCGGAAGCCGGCGCCGGCGACATCCACGCCCTGAAGGCAGACGCCGCCCTCGTGGGCCGGGTGGAACGGACGCTGGCCGGCGCCGTGGGCAGCGCCTCGGCACGGGTGCTGGTGGCCTCGGTGGTGGAAGAGGAGCCGCTGGATATGGAGGATGTGCTCCAGATCCTCGACGAAGCCTCAAAGGTGCGCGTCTATGCCGAGAAGCTGGAGGCCGCGAGCGCCGAGCTGAAGGCCGCCAATGCGCAGCTCAAGACCCTGGACCAGTTGAAGGACGACTTCGTCTCGTCCGTCACCCATGAGCTGCGCACGCCGCTGACCTCCATCCGCGCCTTCTCCGAGCTGATGCTCGACTCGCCCGACATGGAGGAGGCCCAGCGCGCCGACTTCCTGCGCATCATCGTGGCCGAGAGCGAGCGGCTGGGGCGCCTCGTCAACCAGGTGCTGGACCTCGCCAAGATCGAGTCCGGCCTCGCGGACTGGCAGGCGCAGGACGTGGACCTCGCCGCGCTGGTGCGGGATGCGGTGAAGGCCACCTCCGAGCTGTTCCATGCCCGCGGAGCCCATGTCGCGACGCACATGCCGGAGCGCGTGCCCACGGTGCGGGCCGATGCCGACCGGCTGATGCAGGTGCTGGTGAACCTGCTCTCCAACGCCGCCAAGTTCGTGCCCGAGGGCGCCGGCCGGGTGGACGTGACCCTGCGCCGCGAGGCCGATTTCCTCATCGTGGAGGTGAAGGACAACGGGCCGGGGGTGCCGGAAGCAGAGCGGCACACCATATTCGAGAAGTTCCGCCAAGGCGGCGATGCCCTTTCCCGGCCCTCGGGCACCGGACTGGGGCTTCCGATCAGCCGCCAGATCGTGGATCATCTGGGCGGAGCCATGTGGCTGGTGTCAGAACCGGGCGGCGGCGCGACCTTCGCGTTCAGACTGCCCCTCCAGCCGGGAGGAAGAACGCCATGAACGGACAGCAGAACGGACAAGTGAACGGGGCCGCGAACGGCCCGGCGGGCGACAAGGTCCTCATCGCCGACGACGAGCCGAACATCGTGGTATCGCTGGAATTCATGATGAAGCGCGAGGGCTTCCACGTGCTGGTGGCGCGCGACGGCCTCGGCGCGCTGGAGACCATCCGCCGCGAGCACCCGCGCCTCGTGCTGCTGGATGCCTCCATGCCCGGCATGACCGGCTTCGACGTGTGCGAGGCCGTGCGCTCCGACGCCGACACCCGCGAGACCCGTATCGTGATGCTCACCGCCAAGGGCCGCGAGACCGACAAGGCCCGCGGCGTCGGTGCGGGGGCGGACGCCTATGTCACCAAGCCCTTCTCCACCCGCGACCTGGTGCAGACGGTGAAGGAGATGATGGCGCGGGACGCCGCCGAATGAGCTTCGACCGGCCGCTGGCCGCCGCCATGCTGGCGCCGGGGCTCGCCCTGGCGCTGTGGCTGGCGCTGGGCGCGGCCGGCTTCTACGCCACCCTCGATGCCCCTGACGCCGCCGCGCTATGGGCCGTCCTCGGCCCACTGGTGGAAACCCGCGGCATGCTGGTGCTGTTCTGGTGGCTGGTGGCCGCCGCCGGCGCCGCCTGGGCGGTGCAGAAGCTCCATGCCCGCCATGTGGCCGGCCCCACCCGCCTCGCCGAAGGCGCGCGCGTACTTGTGGGCGATGCCGACGCGCCTCCACTGCCTGCCCTAGGCCCGGCCTCTAGCCGGGCTCTGGCCGACGCGCTGAATGCCCTCGCGCTGGAACGCGGCACCCTGCGGCAGGAGATGGCCCGCCTGGTGGATAACGCGAGCCGCGCCGTGGCCCAGCAGCGCGACCAGCTCGGCGCCCTGGTGGCCGAGCTGCAGCAGAGCGTGGTGGTCTGCAATCTCGAAGGCCGCATCCTGCTCTACAATGCCCGCGCTCGCGCCCTGTGCCGCCGCATCTCCCGCGCGCCCGGCGGGGCGGCGGGGGCGGAGCTGATCGGCCTCGGGCGCTCCATCCACCAGGTGGTGGACAAGGCCCTCATCGACCATGCCCGCGAGAGCATGGAGCGGCGCATCGTGCGCGGCGAGCCGGCGCCGGGCGCGCGCTTCGTCACCCACACGCCCTCCGGCCACCTGCTGCGGGTGAGCCTCGCGCCCGTGCGCGGCACCGCGGAAGGCGCGCCGGCCACCGGCTTCGTGCTGCTGCTCGACGACATCACCGACGAATACGAGGCCGAGGCCAGGACCGACCGCCAGTGGCTCGCCCTTACCGAGAGCAGCCGCGCCGGCCTCGCCAGCATCCAGGCGGCCCTGGACATGCTGGACTATCCCGACCTCGACACCACCGACCGCGAGCGCTTCCAGGGCGTGGTGCGGGAGGAGGTGGCGGCCCTGGGCGCGCGCATCACCACCCTCGCGGCCGAAGCTTCCGGCGCCCACCGCACCCGCTGGCCGCTCCAGGACATGCTGGGGGCCGATCTCGTCGCCGCCGCCGCCCACCGCATCGAGGCGCAGACCGGGCAGGCCGTGCGCGCCGACGCGGTGGATGCCGACCTCTGGCTGAGCGTGGACAGCTTCGCCCTCATCGCCGCCCTCGCCTTCCTGGCGCGGCGCGCGGCCGAGGCGCGCGAGGCGCCGGCCCTGGAACTGCGCCTCGCGCGGGCGGACGGGCACGCCCATCTCGACCTCGCCTTCGCGAGCGGCGCGGCCATCGGCGCCGGCTGGCAGTCCGGCCCCATGGACGGCTCAGGCGGCGGGGCCCTGAGCGTGCGCGACGTCGCGGAGCGCCACGGCGGAGAGGTGTGGCTGGAGCATGCGCGCGGCGGCGAGGCGCGTGCCGCGTTCCGCTTCCTGCTACCCTGCGCCGCCGGCGGCGCGGACATGCTCCCGCACGCGGGCGAGAGCCGGCCGGAATATTACGACTTCGACCTCTTCGCCGCTGCCGACGCCCACCACGAGCGCGACCACCGTCCGCTGGAGGAGCTGAGCTTCACGGTGTTCGACACCGAAACCACCGGGCTCGACCCCGCCGGCGGCGACGAGATCATCCAGATCGGCGCCACCCGCATCGTGAACGGCAAGCTGCTGCGCGCCGAGTGTCTCGACCAACTGGTGGATCCGCGCCGCTCCATCCCCGAGGCGGGCATCGCCATCCACGGCATCCGCCCGGCCATGGTGCGCGGCCAGCCCACCATCGCGGAAGCGCTGCCTGCCTTCCACGCCTTCGTCTCCGATACGGTGCTGGTGGGCCATAACGTGGCGTTCGACCTGCGCTTCCTGAAGCTGAAGGAGGCGGCCACCGGCCTCGTGTTCGACCAGCCGGTGCTCGACACGCTGTTGCTCGCCTCCATCGTCCACCCCCATGCGGAGGCGCAGAGCCTGGAGGCGATCGCGGCGCGGCTCGGCGTCACCATAGCCGGCCGCCACACGGCGCTGGGCGATGCGATGGTGTGTGCGCAGGTGTTCCTGAAGCTGCTGCCGCTGCTCCGCCAGCAGGGCATCCGCACCCTGGGCGACGCCCGCACCGCCTCGGAGGATTCCTACTACGCCCGGCTGAAGTATTAGGACGCTTTCAAGCCAAGTGGATGCCGGTTCGCGTGAAGAAAAGGCGTGCTTTCAATACCCCAGAGCGACCGCCACGAGCCGGCGCAACCGGGCAGTTCTTTACGGCGATTTCAGCAGAAGCCTGAAGCGGTTTGCGGACGGAGCCGTGACGAAGCATGGCTTTGGCGCATTCCCGGTGAACGGCGACGCGCCAAGAGGCGCGCGGGCCGCCGGCTCAATGCCAAAGGCCGGTGCGCTTTTCTCACAGGTCTTCGGTCAAGCCCGCGCGGCGCTGCGGCGCAACCCACCCAGCCTCACTGGTGCCGGCTAAAAACCGGCCGATAGCATCAGTCCTCGCCCAGCCGGCGCAGGATGCGCTTGCGCAGGGCCACCGCCTCGGCGGTGCCGGGCTCGCGCACCGGACCCTCGGGGATGTCGATGATCTCCGCGATGCGGCCGGGGTGCGGCTGCATCACCACCACCCGGTCGCCCAGCAGGATGGCCTCGTCCACGTCGTGGGTGACGATGATGGCGGAGAGGCCCTCCTGCCGCACGATGCGCAGCACCTCGCGCTGCAGGTGGCTGCGGGTGAGGGCGTCGAGGGCGCCGAAGGGCTCGTCGAGCAGCAGCAGGCCGGGCCGGCTCACGAGGGCGCGGGCGATGGCGACGCGCTGCGCCATGCCGCCGGAGAGCTGCTTCGGCAGCGCCTGCGCGAATTTGGAGAGACCCACGAGCGCCAGATGCTCGGAAGCGATGCGACGACGCTCCGCCTTGCCGAGGTCGGAGCGCGCAAGCCCCGCTTCCACGTTCTGCGCGGCCGTGAGCCAGGGGAACAGCCGGTGCTCCTGGAACACGATGGCCCGCTCGGGCCCCGGCCCCCGGATGGCCCGCCCGGCGAAGCCGAGATGCCCCTCGTGCTCGCTCTCCAGCCCCACGATGAGGCGCAGCAGCGTGGACTTGCCGCAGCCCGACGCGCCCACCACCGAGACGAACTCGCCCGGCGCCACATCGAGGCTGATGCCCGCGAGCACCGGCAGCGGCGCGCCGTTCACCACGTAGGTCTTGCTGAGGTTGCGGATCTCGAGGGCCGTCGCGGCCATGGGCTGCTCCCGTCACTGCCAGCGGATGAGAAGGGCGCCGAGGCGGCTCGCGGCGGCATCCAGCGCCACCCCCGTGAGGCCGAGCACCGCCACCCCCACGAGCACCAGGTCCATGGCGTAGAGGTCCCGCCCCGTGATGAGCACGGAGCCGAGGCCGGGCGCCACGCTCATGAAGTATTCCGCGCCGACGGTGGCGAGCCAGGCGTTGATGAGCCCCACCCGGAGCCCCGCGACGATATCCGGCAGCGCCGCCGGCAGCCGCGCCCACACCAGCCGCTGCCAGGGGGAGAAGCGCAGCACGGCCGTGGCTTCCTCCAGCGTCGTCGGCAGGGCGCGCGCGCCGGCCCAGGCATTCACCGTGACCGGCACGAAGGCGGCGGTGGCGATGAAGGCCACCTTGGCCCCCTCCCCCATGCCGAACCAAAGGCCGAACAAGGGAATCCAGGCGAAGATGGCGATCTGCTTGAAGGAATCGAAGGTGGGCCCCACCAGCCGCCCGAACACCGGCGACAGGCCCAGCGCGAGGCCGAGCGGAATGCCCGCGGCCGCGCCGAGCGCGAAGCCCGCGAGGTCCCGCGCCAGGGAGGCGAGCAGCGCCGCCGGCAACTCGCCGCTGCGCCATTCACCCAGGGCGCGGGCCAGCACGGTGGCGGGTGCCGGCAGTTCCCTGAGATCAGTCCAGCCGGCCGCGCTCGCGGCCTGCCAGAGGGCCAGCAGCGCCAGCGGCAGCAGGCTCAGGCGCAGCGCGCCCCGCGCGAGGGCGGCGGTCATCGCCAGGCCCCGATGCGGGCCTCCACGAGGCGCAGCCCCCGGTCCAGGGCGAAGCCGACGACGCCGATGACCACCACCGACACCAGCACGAACTCGATCTGGAACAGCTGGCGCCCCCACACCATGAGGTAGCCGAGCCCCTCTGTGGAAGCGATGAGCTCCACCGCCACCAGCGCCAGCCACGCATGGGTGAGGCCGGTGCGCACGCCCGCGAACACCGTGGGCAGCGCCGCCGGCAGCACCAGGCCGAACACCGTGCGCGAGGGGGAGAAGCCGAATACGCGCCCCACCTCCCGCCAGTGCGGCGGCACGTTGCGCACGCCCTCCGCGGTGTTGACCGCGAGCGGGATCATTGCCGCCTTGGCGACGATGAGCACCTTCAGCATCTCGTCGATGCCCACCAGCAGGATGAGCAGCGGCGCGAGCGCGATGGGCGGCACCTGGGCGAACCAGACGAACACCGGCTCGATGAGCTGCGACACGGTGCGGGACACACCCATGGCGATGCCGAGGAGCAGGCCCACCGCGCCGCCCAGGGCGAAGCCCAGCGCCACCCGCCCCAGGGTGGCGCGGACGTGCTCGCCGAGCTCGCCGGTGGCGGAAAGCTCGCGGAAGGCTTCGAGCACAGCGCGCGGGCCGGGCAGGATCTGCGCGGGCAGCCAGCCCTGGCCGGAGGCGAGCGCCCACAGGGCGAGCAGGCCGAAGGGCAAGGCCAGCCCCTGCAGCACCGCCGCCAGAGCGCGGACGCGCGGCAGGAGAAGGCTGCGGTGCCGCGCCACCGCCGCGGCGGGCAGCGGCAGGTCTGCGGCGGATGTGGTGGAGGTCATGGCCCGCGCCTCAGTTGATGGCGACGGGCTTGCCGGCCGCGTCGAGGGGGGTCCAGCGCTTCTCCAGGCCGAGCTGCTTCAGGGCCGCGTTGAGGTATTTCGGCTCGAACCAGCCCTCCACCGAGGTATCGCCCCGCAGCAGGCGATAATCCTTGGCCTGCTGGATCTTGGAGGCATACGCCTCGATCAGGAAGGGGTCGATCAGCGGGCTCTGGCGATAGGCCAGCGTCTGGCCTTCGTAGTCATGCTCGAAGGCGGCGACGGGACGCCCGCTGAGCGCCCAGACCTCGAACAGCTCCTTGCGGTTCTTCTCGTCGCTCGCCCAGTCGGCCGCCTTCACGAAGGTGTTCACCACGCGCTGCACCAGCTCGGGGTGGGCCCGCTCGAACGCCTCGGTGACGAGCACGTGGCTGTGGCGCGTGAAGGTGGGATCGTCGCCGCGGGTGGAGTAGACCACCTTGGCAAGGCCCTGGTCCTGAAGGGCGAACAGGTCCGCCTGGCCGAAGGTGGCGTCGATGTCGCCGGAGCGCAGGGCCGCGATCGCCGCCTCGAAGTCCATGGAGAGGAAGCGGATGTCGCGCTCGGTGAGGTGATGGGCGGCGAGCACCCGGTCGGCCGCGAGCTGGAGGTTGGTGCCGCGGAACTGGGCGACCTTCCGGCCCTTCAGGTCGTCGATGCCGGAGATGGGCGCATCCGGCCGCACCGCCAGATAGATGTTGTTGCGCACGCCCGAGCCCATGAGCAGCTTGGTCTTGAGCCCGTTGGCCCGGCCGACGATGGCGGGCAGGTCGCCCTGGAGCGCGAAATCGAGCTGGCCGGCGGCAAGGGCCTCGTTCACCGCCGGCCCGGCGCCGCGGAAGAACACCCATTGCACGGTGACATCGTCGCCCTCCAGCTCCTTCTCCAGGAGCTTGCGGGCATGGGCGACGCTGGCGCCGCCCTGGGTGCCGAACTGGCGACCGCCGATGCCCACCTCGGCAAAGCCGATGCGGATGGCTAACGGCTCGGCGAAGGCGGCGGCGGGAACAAGAAGGGCCAGCAGCAGCGCTGCGGCGCGGGCGATGAGGGACATGGGAGAGCGCTCCGGATGAAAGCGCGGCCCGGGCGGCGGGGAACGCCCGGGCCGCTGACGGCTCAGGCGACGATGGCTTTCGGCTTTTCACCCACGATGCGGGTGGAGGCACGGCGCCCGTCGACGCTCACGGCCGGCTCGCCCACCACGGTGGAGCGGCGCAGGGTCCGCGGCTCGCGGTCGAAGTCGTCCACCGCGCGGTGGACGGTGGCGCGATTGTCCCACACCGCGATGTCGCCCAGCTTCCAGGACCAGCGCAGGGTGTTTTCCGGGCTGGTGGCGTGGCGCTGGAAGATCTGGAGCAGATCGTGGGAGTCCGGAGAACGGTAACCAATGATGCGCTGGATGAAGTTGCCGACAATGAGCACCTTCTTCCCCGTGTGCGGATGCACGGCCACCAGCGGCTGCTCGGTCTCGAACACCTTGCGGGTGAAGACCTCTCCGTGGCGGATCTTGCCGTTCTCGCGGACCGGGCGGTCGCTCACGTAGTCGTAGTCGTTGGTGTGCAGGGTCCAGAGCTGCTCCGCCAGGGCCTTCAGGGAATCGGGCAGCTCGTCATAGGCGGCCTCGGTGTTGCCCCACAGGGTGTCGCCGCCGTGGCTCGGCAGCACCACCGGGCGCAGGAAGGTGAGCTGGGGAAAGCGGTCCACGAAGGTGAAGTCGGCATGCCAGTGGCTCGCCACCTCGCCGCGCTCGGCCGCCACCTCCAGGATGGCCTCGGTGCCGTCCCTGGAGGGAATGGTGGGGTGCTCGTTGAGGTCGCCAAACAGCTTGGCGAAGGCCTCCTGCGCGGGATCGTCCAGGTGGTCCTGCCCCCGGAAGAACACCACCTTGTACTTCAGGATGGCGGCATGGATCGCCTTGATGGTCGCGGGGTGAAGATCTCCGGAGACGCGGAGGTCCGAGATCTCCGCGCCGATCCGGCCGCCGAGGGGTCGCAGGTTGAGTACGGAATGCTCGCTCATGGACAGCTTCCCTGATGTGCGGGGGCAGGCAGTTGCGGCATTGATGCTATTATTTCGATTGTTTTTGTCAATTTAAAATCAGATGCCGGCGAAAGGCCCTTCCGATGCGAAGCGGAGGCCGCCCGCCACGGCCCTCGCTCCACACGACGACACCTGATGCCGGCACCCCCGAAATGCCGCTGCAGCGGACAGCGATGGGCGCTTCATATTAGGTCAACATGCCTTCCTTTTAGCCAATCCGCGAGCCGATCCGGCCCGATGAGACGGCGGATTTTTGGCATGTACGCTATATATTTCAATCCACTACCCCCAACGCGCCCGGCTGCCATACAACTGAAACTTTTCTGAAATACGCCTGAAATTTCAGCTTGAAGCCCAAGTGAATTTAGCTTTGTCTATTACCTAATTCCGGAGGCGAGTTCGGGGCATTCAAAGGTCCCTTCCCCGCGCTCTCGGGCCACCCTTGCGCATCCGGCGCCGGCAGCGGTGCCCTGCGTATCCTGTGCGTCAAACGCACGCCTCATGCGGGGACCCATGCTCGCTCAGCAGATCGTCAACGGCCTCATGCTCGGGGCCATCTACATGCTGATGGCGGTGGCCTTCACTTTGGCCATCGGTGTGCTCAACTTCCTGAACTTCTCCCTGCCCGGCCTGTTCATGCTGGGCGGCATGGTGGCCTATGGCTTCATCAAGCTGGGCTGGCCCACGGTGTTCGCCTTCGCGGCCGCGCTGGCGGCCGCCGCGCTGGTGTCGCTGCTGGTGGAGCGCTTCGCCTACAGGCCCATGCAAGGGGGCGATCCGGAGGTGCCACTGGTCTCCTCCCTTGGCTTCCTGGTGCTGCTGGAAAACCTGATGCTGATCTATTTCGGCTCGGACCAGCAGGCATTCCCGGCACTGGTGCCGGACCTCAACTTCCGCTTCGGCGGCCTGGTCATCGGCATCGCACAGCTCGGCTCGCTCGTGCTCTCGGTGCTGCTGGTGCTGTGGCTCTCCTGGTTCCTGTCTTCCACCTCCACCGGCCGCTGCATCCGCACCGTGGCGGAGAATCGCGACACTGCGGTGCTCATGGGCGTGGATACGGGGCGGCTGGTGCCGCTGCTGTTCATCGCCTCGGCGCTGCTGGCGGCGGTGGCGGGGCTGCTGTTCGCGGTCAACTACCAGCAGGTTTCGCCCTTCATGGGCGAAGGCGTCGGCTTCAAGGGGGTCGCGGCCATGATCGTCGGCGGCATGGGCTCCATCTGGGGCGCGGTGCTGGGCGGCCTGCTCATCGGCCTCGCGGAAGTGCTCTCCATCAGCTTCATCGGCGCCGACGTGGTCAACATCACCGTCTACGGGCTTCTGCTCTTGATCCTCATCGTCCGTCCCCAGGGCCTCATCGGCCGCCCCGCCACCCGGGAGAAGCTGTGATGAGCGGCTATCTCACCGGCGTCCTCGTCGTCCTCGCCTTCAATGTCATGGCGGCCTATGCGGTCTACCTGCCGCTCGCCGCCGGGCAGCTCAACCTCGGCATCGCCGGCTTCATGGCCATCGGCGCCTATGCCTCGGCGTTCCTGACCAACGAATACCAATGGTCCATGTGGGCGGCTATTCCCGTGGGAGCGGGCCTTGCGGGGCTTACCGGGCTCGTCATCGGCATCCCCGTGCTGCGCACCCATGGCATCTATCTCGCCATGGCCACCTTCGCGCTCGGGCAGGTCATCTCGGCCGTGTTCCTGAACCTCGAGGTGGTGGGCGGTGCCGCCGGCTATCCGGTGACCGACTATGTGGGGCCGAACGGCGTGTTCCTGGCCGCTGCCGGCGTGGTGGTGCTGATGCTCTACCTCTCCCGCACCCGCTTCGCGCTCTACCTCACGGCGGTGAAGAGCGACCCCACGGTGGCGGACCTGCTCGGCGTCTCCGTGCGGGGCATCCAGGTGGCGGCGTTCGCCCTGGGCGCGGCGGTGGCCGGCTTCGGCGGGGCCTTCTACGCCCACCACTACAATTTCGTGGAAGCCCAGCATTTCAATGTGCTGCTGAGCGTGTTCACGGTGCTCTACGTGCTGTTCGGCGGCACGCAGACGGTGTGGGGCCCGCTTGTGGGCGCGGCCTTCTTCACCCTGGCGCCGGAACTGCTGCGCGCCTCCGACCAGTGGCGCTACGCGCTGTTCGCGGTGTTCATCATCGTGTTCATGGCCATGCGGCCCCAGGGGCTGGTCACCACCTCCCTGCTGCGCCTGGGACGCCGTAAGGCCGCCACCCCCAATGCGGAGGCCGCCCGATGACAGCCGCCCTCTCCATCCAGGGGCTCAACAAGTCCTTCGCCGGCGTCAAGGCCATCCGCGACCTGTCCTTCGAGGTGCCGAAGGGCGTCACCACCGCCCTCATCGGCCCCAACGGGGCGGGCAAGACCACGGTGTTCAACCTGGTGAGCGGCGTCTACGGCGTCGATACCGGCACCATCACCGCCAACGGCGCGGACATCACCCACATGCCCTCGCGCCGGCGCATCGCCACCGGCATCGCCCGCTCGTTCCAGAACATCCGCCTCATGTCGCACCTGACGGTGCTGGAGAACATGCTGGTGGGCCAGCATGTGCGCAACGCCTCCCTCGGCGCGCTGCTCACGCCCTACCGGCTGTTCCCCAACCATCGCTGGAAGGTGGAGGCCCGCGAGGCCCTCGCCGAGAGCGGCCTTGCCGAATGGGCGGACGAGACGGTGGGCGCCCTGCCCTACGGCGTGAAGAAGCGCATCGACCTCGTGCGCGCCACGCTCGCCGGTGCCAGCGTGCTGATGCTCGACGAGCCCGCCGCCGGCCTCAACCCCTCGGAGACCAACGCCCTGCGCGATCACCTCAAAGCCCTGATGGCCAAGGGCATCACCCTGCTGGTGGTGGAGCACGACATGCACTTCGTGGACAGCATCTGCCAGAACGTGGTGGTGCTGAATTTCGGCGAGAAGATCGCCGAGGGCCCGCTCTCCCAGGTGCGCCAGAATGCCAAGGTGCGCGAGGCCTACATCGGCTCGGAGGAGGCGTGACATGGCGCTCCTCGACGTTTCCGGAATCTCCGTCTCCTACGGCCGCGTGAACGCCCTCCAGGACGTGTCGCTGCAGGTGAAGGAAGGCGAGATCGTCACCGTGCTGGGCGCCAACGGCGCCGGCAAGAGCACTCTGCTCAAGGCCATCCTCGGGGCGGTGCCGCTGAAGTCTGGCGGCATCACCTTCGCCGATACCGACATGAGCCGCGCCGCTCCCCACAGGCGCATCGCCGAAGGGCTGGTGCTGGTGCCGGAAGGCCGGCGCATCCTCATCTCGCTGACGGTGGAAGAAAATTTGAGGCTCGGCGCCCACATGCGCCGTGACGCCACCGCCATCACCCGCGAGATGGATTCCATCTACGCCCGCTTCCCGAACCTCGCGGAGCGGCGGAACATGCTGGCCTCCTGCCTCTCCGGCGGCGAGCAGCAGATGCTGGCCATCGGCCGCGCCATGATGGCGAAGCCCCGCCTCATGATGCTCGACGAGCCCTCCCTCGGCCTCTCGCCTTTGTTCGTGCAGAAGCTGTTCGAGCTGATCGTCGAGCTGAACCATGACGGGCTCGCGGTGCTGCTGGTGGAGCAGAACACGGGCAAGGCCCTCTCCGTGGCCCACAGCGCGACCGTGCTGGAGCTCGGCCGCGTGACCATGGCGGGCGACCCCAAGGCGCTCGCCTCCGATCCCCGCCTGCAGGCGGCCTATCTCGGCGCGGGTGAAGCCGAGCCCGCGTGAGCACACTGAAACAACAGAAGAAATCCTTCCAGAGGAGTTGGGACATGAAAAAGCAGGTGTTGTTGGGCGCCACCATGCTGGCGGCGCTGATTTCCGCTGGCGGCGCGCGGGCCGAGGACGATCTGGTCCTGGGCTACATGATGGCGAAGAGCGGCCCCTATGTGAGCCTCGCCAACACCAACGAGATCGCCGTGGACATGGCGGTCGAGGAGATCAACGCCAAGGGCGGCATCAACGGCAGGAAGGTCAAGGTGGTGAAATTCGACACCGCCGGCGATCCCAAGCAGGCCACCACCGCCGTGCGCTCCTTCGCGCAGGATGCCGGCGCGCTGGCCGTGATCGGCCCGTTCTCCTCCTCCGAGGTGCGCACCACCTTCCCGGTGGGCGAGCGCGAGGGCATCTCGCAGATGTCCATGGCCTCCTCCGCCCCCGGCCTCACCAAGGGCTTCACCTACGGCTTCCGGAACACCACCGACGAAGGCAAGGTGATCGACCAGGTGCTGGGCGCCATCAGGGACAAGAAGCTGCCCATGGCCTCGGGCGCGGCGGCCTACGCCACCGACGACGTGGTCTCCAAATCCATCGGCACCGCCGTGGTGCCCAAGATGTTCGAGAAGTACGCCATTCCCCTGAAGGGCTCGGTGGACTTCCAGCTCGCCGCCTTCGACCTCTCCCCCCAGGTGGCCCAGCTCAAGCAGATCAGCCCGGACATCGTGGGCCTCGGCTCCCCGCCCGAGGGCGCCATCAACCTCGCCAAGGAGCTGAAGCGCCAGGGCGTCTCCACCCGCATCATCGGCGGCACCAACATGGCCGACCCCGAGCTGCCCAAGCGCCTGGACGGCGCCGGCGAGACCCTGACCATCGGCACCACCTTCTTCGCCGACGCCAACGACAAGACCAAGGCCTTCACCCAGGAGTTCGCCAAGCGCACCAAGGCCGCCGGCCTGCGCACGGACCCCAACCAGATGGACGCCTCGGTCTATGACATCGTCTACCTCTACGCCGAGGCCATGAAGAAGGCCGGCGTCACCGGCGACAAGGCCAAGCGCGCCGAGGAGCGGACCGCCATCCGCGATCAGCTCTCCAAGCTCAAGGACTACCCTGCCATGGAGGGCTCCATCTCCTTCACCGACGGCGATGCCGTGAAGCCGGTCTACGTGCTCGAGGTGAAGGACGGCAAGTGGACCCTGCTCGATACGCGGATGCCGAACTGACCTCGGCTTCCACGTAAGGCCGGCGCCCCATTCTGCCCTGACCTGGGGCGCCGGCACCCTTCCCTTCTGTAAGACCTGTTCGAGGAACCCTGATGTCGGGCACCGCCCTCACCTTCACCATCCACGCCGACGGCCGCAGCTACGAGGAAACGCTGCTGATCCGCACCGCCGTCATCGCCGGCTGGACCGGCCGCGACAAGGCCGCGCTGGAAAAGCACATCGTCGAGCTCGAAGCCCTGGGCGTGCCGCGCCCCGCCTCGACCCCCATCTACTACCGGGTCGGCGCCGCGCGTCTCACCGGTGCCGAGGCCATCGAGTGCACGGGCGGGGAATCCTCGGGCGAGGTGGAGTTCGTGATCGTGGTGGCCGAAGGGCGCTATTACCTGGGCGTCGGCTCCGACCACACCGACCGCAAGGTGGAAACCTACAACATCACGGTTTCCAAGCAGATGTGCGACAAGCCCATGGCGCCCGAGCTGTGGGCCCTGGACGAGGTGGCGCCCCACTGGGACGACCTCGTGCTGCGCTCCTACGCCGTTTTTGACGGAAAGAAGGAGCTTTACCAGGAGGGCACGGTTGCGGCCATGCTGCCCCCCGCCGACATCCTCGCCGGCTATGGCGCGCCCTTCGCCGACGGCGCGGTGATGTATTGCGGCACCCTCGCCGCCCATGGCGGCATCCGCCCGGCAGAGCGCTTCGAATATGAGCTGGTGGACCCGGTGCTGGGACGCACCATCCGCCACGGCTATGACGTGATCACCCTGCCGGTGGCCGGGTAACGAACATCAACCTCGCCGGCCGCCCACGCGGCTGCCGGCGCCTTCATGGCCGAGTGGTCATGGCCGGGCATTCATGGGCGGAACGACGATGCGAACGGATGGGGCGATCGACATGCTGGAGGTCTCGGCGGCGGCCGACGCGACGGCCGCTCCCGCCCGCTCCCTGCGCGACGAAGCCTATGAGCTCATCAAGGCGCGCATCATCATGTGCGCCTTCCGCCCCGGCGAGGTGCTGAGCGAGGCGGCCGTCTCCGCCACGCTCGGCATCGGCCGCACGCCGGTGCGCCAGGCCTTCGACCGGCTCATGCGCGACGGCCTCGTGGAGGTGCTGCCCCGCAAGGGCATCGTGGTGCGCCCCATCTCCCACGACGAAGTGCACGACCTGGTGGAGGTGCGCCTCATCAATGAGTGCTTCTGCGCCCGCCTCGCGGCCGAGCGGGCGGAGCCGGGGCACCTCGCCGCCCTCGCCACCAACGTGGCGCTCGGCGTGGAGGCTGCGGCCGCGCGCGACGTGGCCGAGCTGATGGCCCTCGACCGCGAGTTCCACGCCATCGTCTCCGCGGCGGCCGGAAACCCGGTGCTGGCCGACATCCTGAAGAACCTGCACGAGCGGTCGCAGCGGGTGTGGTTCGTCTCCCTCCGGGCGCCGGAGCACCACCAGCGGGTGGTGGTGGAGCATGCCGCCATCGTGGAGGCGCTGCGCTCGCGCGATCCCGACGCGGCCGAAGCCGCCGTGCGCACCCACATCCGTTCCTTCGTGGACAACCTCAACCGCCAGCTATAGAGGTGCCACCGCCCATCCGGCCGGCGAGACCGCGTGCACTCAGCCGCGCGCGTAGACATCGTCGAAGCGAACGATGTCGTCCTCGCCCGTGTAGCTGCCGACCTGCACCTCAATCAGCTTCAGGGGGATGCGCCCCGGATTGCTCAGCCGGTGCACGGACCCCACCGGCAGGTAGGCCGACTCGTTCTCGTGGATGTAGGACACGGTGCCATCGACCGTCACCTCTGCGGTGCCGGACACCACGATCCAATGCTCGGCCCGGTGAAAATGCTTCTGCAGGCTCAGCTTGCCGCCCGGCTTCACATGGATCTGCTTGACCTGGAACCGGGGCCCGCCTTCGATGCGCTCATACCACCCCCACGGCCGGTAGATGCGCAGGTGCTCCTGCGCTTCCCGGTGGTTGTGCTGCCTCAGGGTCTCCACCAGCCCCTTCACCTTCCCCGCCGCCGCACGGCTCGTCACCAGCACCGCGTCCCGCGTGGTCACCACCACCACGTCGTCGAGCCCGATGACGGTGGTGAGGATATCCTCGGAGCGCACCAGCGCCCCCCGGCTCGCCAGCGCCACCACATTGCCTTCGAGCACATTGCCGTTGCCGTCCTTGGCCTTCAGCGCATGGATCGCATCCCATGCGCCGACATCCGACCAGTCGAACCGCGCCACGAGCACGCCGGCATGGCGCGTCCTCTCCATCACCGCATAATCGATGGAGATGCGCGGCGCACGGGCGAAGCCTTCCTCATCGAGCCGGAGAAAATCGAGATCCGCATGCGCCGCCGCAAGCGCGGCGCGCGCACCCTCCAGCACCTGCGGCGCCCAGGCCTCGAGCTCATCGAGCATGACCGAGGCCGGAAACATGAAGTTGCCGCTGTTCCACAGAAAGCCGCGCGCGCAATAGTCCTGCGCCGCCGCCGCGTCCGGCTTCTCCACGAAGCGCGCAAGCCGAAAGGCTCCAGGCGCGCCCGCCGGGGCGCCCTTCTCGATGTAGCCGTAGCCTGTTGCCGGATGGGCGGGCACGATGCCGAATGTCATGATGAGCCCCGTGGCGGCGGCGGTCGCCACCCGCGCGCAATCCTCCCGGAATGTCTCCACATCGCGCACCGCATGGTCGGCAGCCAGGACGAGGCCGATGGCCTGCGGCCCGAGCTCGGCCGCCAGCAGCGCGCCCACCGCTACCGCCGCGGCACTGTCCCGCCGCTCGGGCTCCAGAACGATCTGCCCGAGAACCCCCACCTGCTGCATCTGTTCCGCCACGATGAAGCGGAAGGCGGTGCTGGTGACCACCACCGGCGGCGCGAAGCGCGGGTCCTTCACCCGCAGCAGTGTCGCCTGGAAGGTCGAGAGACCACCCTCCAGCAGGTCGATGAACTGCTTGGGCATGGTTTCGCGCGACAACGGCCAAAGACGCGTTCCCGCGCCTCCGGCCAGCACGATCGGGACGATCACAGGATCCGCCATCACGCCTCACACCCGCACATATGCACCCGCCTGCGCGCAATCCCTTCTCGCTGGGATCGCCGAGGCCGTTGCACGCCCGCTTGTAATCCGCCCCCACGCCTCCGCGCAAACTGCGCACCGACGGCCCCAGGGATGGAGTGGATCACCCGTCCGCGCATCTGGCAGACTGATTCGGACACGCCGCGCGGCAGCCTGACGATTGGGGAAGCCGATTGACCCGCCCATTGCCGGAATGCGCGAAGCAGGTTGCATTCGCCCGCCTGTTGTGCGTGAAGCCTCCCGCCGGAGGGGCGCGCGACACATGCGCGATGCGGATTTTGGTTCGGCGAAAGGCTTGGCCCTGGCCTCAACCTGAGCGAGTTTATGATATACTTCACACAACCTATTTTATTGCTATGACTAACTCCACTCACGACGTGGGAACCGACGGCTGCACGACGTCGGAGACCGCAGCTCAGAAAGTCCGGGGATGAAACCGCTCGCCCGCGCGCCGGCCGTCGGCATCCGATACCTCATCCGTGCGGCGCAGAAGGCCGTGCTTCACGGATTTGTCGTGCGGCTTCGCTATCCGCCCGCCGCGTCGAAAAAAAACGTGAACACTCGTTGCATCGCGCTGCCGCCACGGCATCTTGCCCAGGTCCGGATCATGCTCCATTCACCTGTGTGATGAGCGAGGAGCCTGCCACGTGGCCCATCACGAAAAAGTTCCCTGGGCACGTCGCGGTATGAACCGCCGCAAGGCCACCTTCAAAGGCGACAGCACCCGTCCTCTCGTCACGCCGGCTTCGGTGCTGCTGTCCTTCGCCGCCATGCTGGCGATCATGGGCATCACCTCCACGTCATGGGAGTTCGCGCTCCAGGAACGGATCCTCCCTCGGCTCGGCATCCTGATCGACGATCCTTCACGCTGGCGCTTCATCATCACCGCCGTGGCGTTTGCCGCACTGAGCCAGCTCGGGCCCGGCCTGATGCTGTTCCGTCTGATGCGCCGCCTTGACCAGGCGCGGATCGCCGTCATCAAGGCGCGCGAGGAAGCCGACGCGCTCGCCCGCCACGACCCGCTGACCGGGCTCGCCAGCCGCCGCATGCTGCGCGATTACATGCGCAAGCGCCTCATCCGGACTGGCGGAAGCGGCGGATATGCGGTGCTGCTCATTGACATCGAGCGGTTCAAAGCCAACACCGACCGACATGGTCACCAGCTGGGCGACAGCCTGCTGATCGAGATCGCCAACCGCTTGAAGTCCCTCCTGCCGGCAGATGCCATCGCCTCACGCATGAGCGGGGACGAGTTCGCCATCTTCATGCCGCGCCCCCCCTCCGTGGAAGCGCTCGGCAGGATCGCCCAGCAGCTCATATCGCGGCTCTCCGCGCGCTACCAGATCAACAGCCTAGACGCGCGCCTGGGCGCCACCATCGGCATTGCGGTGACACCGGAGAATGGCACCGACGAGGGCGAGGTGATGCGCTCGGCAGAAGCCGCGCTCTACCGCGCCAAGGTCCGGCCCGGCACCTACCGCTTCTTCGAGCCGGCCATGGACCGGGAGCTCAAGCAGTCCCAGCGGCTCCAGCGCGACCTGCACAACGCCATCGCCAGCAACAGCATCATTCCCCACTACCAGCCGCTGGTGCGCCTGAGGGACGGCGTGCTGACAGGCTTCGAGGTGCTCGCCCGCTGGAACCACCCCATGCAGGGCTTCATCTCGCCGGAAGTGTTCGTCTCCATCGCCGAGGATGCCGGCCTCATCGGCCAGCTCACACAATCCATCCTGAAGCAGTCCTGCCTCGACGCCGCAAAATGGCCCGACCACCTCAAGATCGCGGTGAACCTGTCACCGATCCAGCTCAAGGACATCGCGCTGCCCGACCAGATCCTGTACACGCTGCGGAGCGTCGGCTTTCCGCCCTACCGGCTGGAAATCGAGATCACCGAAACCGCCCTGGTGGACGACGACAAGACCGCCAATGCGATTCTGGCGCGCTTCCGCGCCGCCGGCATCGACATCGCGCTCGATGATTTCGGCACCGGCTATTCCAGCCTGCAAAATCTGCGCATGTTCCCGGTGAGCAAGCTGAAGATCGATAAGTCGTTCGTCCGGTCCATGGACATCGACGTCAACTCGAAGAAGCTGATCTCCGGCATCCTCGCGCTGAGCAGCAGCCTCGGCATCGCCACCACCGCCGAGGGCATAGAAGAAGCCGCGGAGGCCGATTATCTCAAGTCCATCGGCTGCGATATCGGCCAGGGCTACTACTTCGCCAAGCCCATGAAGGCGGCAGACGTTCCGCACTTCCTGAAAGGCCGCGGCTTGCTCTAGGGGCGCTTTCCCTGCCCGCCGGTTACCGCTGCATGTCCCGCGCGATTCCGCCGAGACGGATTTCCGAACGCACGTGGGCGCTCCAGGCCGCATCCGAGGGAAAGTTCTCCGGCGATCGCACGCCGTCGCGCAGCCTGTGGCGCTGCGCCATCTCCTCTGGGGCCAAGCCGTCATCGACAAGCCCGAGCTGCTGAAACAGGCTCAGGGAGTAGCCGGGGATCCATCGGCGCACATCATGCCAGGGCACCGCCGCGAAGCTCTCTGGCGCGAGATTCATGAGCGTGGTCATGCAGCTCTCACGCAATGTGGAGTAGAAGATCGGCCGCGCATCTACCCGGTTGATGAAATCGAGGACGCGCTCGAAATACAGCCGGACTGCGGCCGCGCTGGCGTGGACGGGAAAGATCTGCACCTCATCAGGCGGGGTGCGCGCGAAGCGGTTCCAGATCAGGTCCCGCTCGGTGCCGATCTCGGGATAGATCGGATCCCGCCGGAAGAACCCCGCGAGCGCATCGAAGCTGCCACCCTTGGCCTGCCGCGCCTCGATGGAGACCACCACGTGCCTCCCGTCTGCGAAATTGAAGGACAGCATGACATGAGCCAAGGCCTGCATGTCGCCGAACGGCTGGATGATAAGGTCGGCCCCCTTGAGTGCTGAAAGGTCGAAAGTCGCCGTCGTCCAGCGTGGCACGGAGGCTTCGCCCGGGCGGTGCAGCGCATCGCGGAAATTGCGGATGGTGACCATGTCGCCATCGATTTCCGCCGTGGGATTGTGGGCCTGGAGAGCGACCCAGTCCTGCTCGATCGGCTCCTTCATGAGAAACGCCGCGAACAGGACCGCAATTGCCGAAATGGCCACGCCCCTGCGCGCCCATTGCCGTGGACCCGGCAAGAACCACAGGCCGCAGACGACAAGCGGGAAGAGGAAGCTCCCCGCCTGCCGCAGCGCGGCGGGCCAGGGAATCCAATAATGGATGGCGAGACCGAGATAGAGAGCGAAGGCGACGATCAATCCGCCCGCCGCGACGGCAAGGGTGCGCTGAAGCGCGCCCGTCAACCTCATCATCATCACCAGGCCTTCCGCAAAGCTGCTTCGTGCCCGCTATACAACAGCCGCGCCCGCCGGACGCGTCGATCGACTCAGCCAATCACCATTCATACCGTCTTTTTCAGCGCATCCTCACCCGAGCACGGGAGTCGCATCGCGCGGGGGCTTTGCCCCCTTCGCCTTCTCGCGGAGGTCGGCGTGAAGGAGACCGCGGGAGCTGCGGATAGAAGAGCCGGAGCGGCGTACGCGAGCGGCCAAGCCGGCCGACATGCAGACGCCTCAACACTCCTTGATTTTTAAAGAGTTCCGCCAAACCATATGTCGTACGGGATAGATGGTGCCCAGGGGCGGAATCGAACCACCGACACTGCGATTTTCAGTCGCATGCTCTACCAACTGAGCTACCTGGGCGCCGCCGGGGGCCGCAGCGCCCTGGCGAGGTGGCTGTCTATACTGAGCCCTCAGCCGCGTGTCCAGTGTCCCCTTTGCCGGCATTATCCTTCCTGTGGACAAGATGCCCGCGGCGGAGCGCGCCATCCCTCTCCCCACCCGTTGAAGCGTGACGCCGGAACACGGATTTAGGGTGCTTTCTTCTGAGGAAACTGGCAATCTGCCTGTTCCTGCCGGAGCTTCGGCAGAGCCAGAAAGAGGAAAAAAGGTGGTCGAACGCAAGGCGCATGGGGCGCAGGAGGCCGGCGAAACCGCCGATTTCACCACGGGGTCAGGCGCGCCGGCGGCAGCCGCGGCCACTCTTGAACAGGCGCTCGGCGTCCAGGTCCGCTCCATCCGCCGCGAGCTCGACCTCACCGTATCCGACCTCGCGGGCGCCGCCGGCATCTCGGTGGGCATGCTCTCGAAGATCGAGAACGGGCAGATCTCCCCCTCGCTCGCGACCCTCCAGGCCATATCCAAGGCGCTCAACGTGCCCATCACCACCCTGTTCTCCGCGTTCGAGGAGCGGCGGGACTGCTCGTTCGTGCGCGCGAATCAAGGGGTCATCATCGAGCGGCGCGGCACCAAGGTGGGCCACCAGTATGAGCTGCTGGGTCACGGGCTCGGCGGCGACATCGTAGTGGAACCCTACCTCATCACCCTCTCGCAGGAGGCGGCGCCGTTCACGGGCTTCCGGCATGCGGGCGTGGAGTTCATCTACATGCTCTCCGGCGAGGTGCTCTACCGCCACGCCGACCGCACCTACCACCTGCGCGCCGGCGATGCGCTCATGTTCGATTCCGGCGCCTCCCACGGGCCGGAGCAGCTCATGGTCACGCCCATGAGCTACCTGTCCATCATCGTCTACGGGCGCGACCGGCACTGAACAGCGGCGCGTGCGCCCTGCCGCGCCGGCCCCTCCAGCCTCCTGCTCCGGCAGCGTTTTCTTTCTAGGAAACTTTTATTCTTTAATGTTGACGTGATCCCACCGGCGGCGTACCACTGACCTCAAGGTCGCATCAGCGGCCCGGGAATGGAGCCAGTGACAGCGCCATGTGCGGCATCGTCGGTATATTTTTGAAGGATCCCGCCCTCGAGGGAGAGCTCGGGTCCATGCTCGCGTCCATGCTCTGCGTGATGACGGATCGCGGCCCGGACAGCGCCGGCTTCGCGGTCTACGGATCGGGTGCCAAGGACAAGGTGAAGCTCTCGCTGCGCGCCGCGAAGGACTATGACTTCTCGGCTCTCGCCGCCGGGCTTTCCATCCCCGCCGACGGCATGCCCCTGCTCACCGTGCGCTCCACCCACGCGATCATCGACATCCCCGCCGCCCGCGAGGCGGACGTGCGCGCATTCCTCGCCGCCCGGCATCCGGAGGTGGCGGTGGTGGGCACCGGCGCGC
The DNA here is from genome assembly GCF_043195015.1 of Xanthobacter sediminis. Taxonomy (NCBI): domain Bacteria; kingdom Pseudomonadati; phylum Pseudomonadota; class Alphaproteobacteria; order Hyphomicrobiales; family Xanthobacteraceae; genus Xanthobacter; species Xanthobacter sediminis. Next base: position 115,406 of record NZ_JBAFWH010000009.1, read on the forward strand.
GCATGGAAATCTTCAAGGAAGTCGGCCTGCCCGCCTCGGTGGCGGACACCTTCGGCCTCGCCAAGATGGCCGGCACACACGGCATCGGCCACACCCGCATGGCCACCGAGAGCGCAGTGACCACCGCCGGCGCCCACCCCTTCTCCACCGGCGCCGACCAGTGCCTGGTGCACAACGGCTCGCTCTCGAACCACAACCAGCTTCGCCGCCTGCTGAAGCGCGAGGGCATCACCTTCGAGACCGAGAACGACAGTGAGGTCGCTGCCGGCTACCTCAGCTGGCGGCTCAAGCAGGGCGCGTCCCTGGGTGAAGCGCTGGAAGCCGGCCTCAAGGATCTCGACGGCTTCTACACCTTCGTGGTGGGCACCGAGAATGGCTTCGGCGTGTTGCGCGATCCCGTCGCCTGCAAGCCCGCCGTGATGGCCGAGACCGATCAGTACGTCGCCTTCGGCTCCGAATACCGCGCCCTCGTGGACCTGCCCGGCATCGAGAAGGCCCGCGTGTTCGAGCCGGAACCCGCCACCGTCTATTTCTGGGAGCGCGCCCAGTGAACGCCTTCTCCCCCGATATCACCTTCGATCTCGCCGCCTCTCCCCTGCGCGATCTGAACGAAGCCCTGCACAAGACCTCGGCCGAGAGCAATACCCGCCGCTGGCGGGTGCTGAACCCCGAAGGCCGCCACGCGGTGGCGGTGGGCATCGACGCGCCGGTCACCGTCGAGATCGACGGCAACGTGGGCTACTACTGCGCGGGCATGAACCAGCTCGCCTCGGTCATCATCCACGGCAATGCCGGCCAGGGTGTCGCCGAGAACATGATGAGCGGCTTCGTGCGCGTGTGCGGTGATGCCAGCCAGTCCGCCGGCGCCACCGCCCATGGCGGCCTGCTCGTGATCGACGGCAACGCCTCCGCCCGCTGCGGCATCTCCATGAAGGGCGTGGACATCGTCGTGAAGGGCTCGGTAGGCCACATGAGCGCGTTCATGGGCCAGTCCGGCGCGCTGATCGTGTTCGGCGATGCCGGCGAGGCGCTCGGCGACAGCCTCTACGAGGCGAAGCTGTTCGTGCGTGGCACGGTGAAGTCCCTCGGCGCGGACTGCATCGAGAAGGAGCTGCGCGACGAGCATAAGGCGCTGCTCGCCCAGAAGCTTGAGGCCGCCGGTGTCGCACCGGGCTCCGTCGATCTCTCGGAGTTCAAGCGCTACGGCTCCGCCCGCAAGCTCTACAACTTCCATGTCGACAACGCCGACGCCTACTGAGGGGTTAAGACCAATGACCGCGCACGACGCAAAGGGCCCGGCACACGCTCTGCCCCAGACCCTGCCGCGCTATTCCGCCACCTTCGATCCCCACACCCTGTCGGAGATCCGGCGGGCGGCGGCCACCGGCATCTATGACATCCGCGGCGGCGGCACCAAGCGCAAGCTGCCCCACTTCGACGACCTGCTGTTCCTCGGCGCCTCCGTCTCGCGCTATCCGCTGGAAGGCTATCGCGAGAAGTGCGGCACCGAGGTGGTGCTGGGCACCCGCTTCGCCAAGAAGCCGATCCACCTGAAGACGCCGGTGACCATCGCCGGCATGAGCTTCGGCGCGCTCTCGGCGCAGGCAAAGGAGGCCCTCGGCCGCGGCGCCTCCATCGTCGGCACCTCCACCACCACCGGCGACGGCGGCATGACCCCCGAGGAGCGCGGCCAGTCGCAGACGCTGGTGTACCAGTACCTGCCCTCGCGCTATGGCATGAACCCGGTGGACCTGCGCAAGGCGGACGCCATCGAGGTGGTGATCGGCCAGGGCGCCAAGCCCGGCGGCGGCGGCATGCTGCTCGGCCAGAAGATCTCCGACCGCGTGGCCGCCATGCGCAACCTGCCCAAGGGCATCGACCAGCGCTCGGCCTGCCGCCATCCGGACTGGACCGGTCCCGACGACCTGGAGATCAAGATCCAGGAGCTGCGCGAGATTACCGATTGGGAAAAGCCGATCTATGTGAAGGTCGGTGCCTCCCGCCCGTACTATGACATCTCCCTCGCCGTGAAGGCGGGTGCGGACGTGGTGGTGCTGGACGGCATGCAGGGCGGCACCGCCGCCACCCAGGAGGTGTTCATCGAGCAGGTGGGCATCCCGATCCTCTCCGCCATCCGCCCCGCGGTGCAGGCGCTGCAGGACCTCGGCATGCACCGCAAGGTGCAGCTCATCGTCTCCGGCGGCATCCGTACCGGCGCCGACGTGGCGAAGGCCCTTGCGCTCGGCGCCGACGCCGTCGCCATCGGCACCGCTGCCCTGGTGGCGCTAGGCGACAACGATCCCCACTGGCAGGCGGAATACGAGGCTCTCGGCACCACCGCCGGCGCCTATGACGACTGGCATGAAGGGCGCGACCCCGCCGGCATCACCACCCAGGACCCCGCGCTCGCGGCGCGGCTCGATCCGGTGAAGGCGGGCCGTCGCCTCGCCAATTATCTCTCGGTGCTCACCCTGGAGGCGCAGACCATCGCCCGCGCCTGCGGCAAGAGCCACCTGCACAATCTGGAGCCGGAGGACCTCGTGGCCCTCACCGTGGAAGCCGCCGCCATGGCCGGCGTGCCGCTGGCCGGCACCCAGTGGATCCCCGGCAAGACCGGCGGCTACTGAGCCACTGCCCCAGCGGCATCCGCCCCGGACCCTCGGGCCCGGGGCGCGGCAGCCCTGAAGATCCAGGCCCCGCCACAGAACGCGCGTTTCGCCCCCGCCAGAAGAAGCTGGGGCCGTTGCCAACCCAAATAAAATGACCTTTCCCGAGGACCGAACATGAAGCGCATCGCCGACATCGCCCGCGAGGCGGAAGGGCATTCCTCGGTCGCCGCTGAAGCGGCCGCCGATCTCACCAAGGCCGCCAAGGAACGCGGCATCAAGTATTTCCTCATCTCCTACGTGGACCTGTTCGGCGGCCTCCGTGCCAAGCTGGTGCCGGCCGCCGCCATCGCCGAGATGCAGCGCAACGGCGCCGGCTTCGCCGGCTTCGCCACCTGGCTCGACATGTCCCCCGCGGACCCGGACCTGTTCGCGGTTCCCGATCCCTCCAGCCTCATCCAGCTGCCCTGGAAGGAAGAGATCGGCTGGCTCGCCTCCGATCTCGTGATGGCCGGCAAGGAAGTGGCCCAGGGCCCGCGCGCCGTGCTGAAGAAGCAGCTCGCCGATGCCGCCGACCTCGGCTACACCATCAAGACCGGCGTCGAGTGCGAGTATTTCCTCATCTCCGCGGACGGCAAGTCCATCTCGGACGAGGCCGATACCGCCGACAAGCCCTGCTATGACCAGTCCGCCCTCATGCGCCGCTATGATGTCATCAAGGACATCTGCGACGCCATGCTGAAGCTCGGCTGGGGCGCCTACCAGAACGACCACGAGGACGCCAACGGCCAGTTCGAGATGAACTGGAACTACGACCACGCCCTCCTCACCGCCGACCGCCATGTGTTCTTCAAGTACATGGTGAAGTCCATCGCCGAGCAGCACGGCCTGCGCGCCACCTTCATGCCGAAGCCCTTCATCAACCTCACGGGCTCCGGCTGCCACGCCCACGTCTCGCTGTGGAACAAGGGCAAGAACGCCTTCTCCGACGCGAAGGGCGAGCTCGGCATGTCGAAGCTCGGCTACAATTTCATCGGCGGTCTCATCCACAATGCGGACGCCCTGTGCGCCCTCACCAACCCCACCGTGAACTCCTACAAGCGCATCAACGCGCCGCGCACCATCTCCGGCGCCACCTGGGCGCCGAACACGGTGACCTACACCGGCAACAACCGCACCCACATGATCCGCATCCCCGATGCGGGCCGCCTGGAGTTCCGCCTCGCCGACGGCGCGGCCAACCCCTACCTGCTCCAGGCTGCGGTGGCGGCGGCGGGCCTCGACGGCATCGTCAACGAGCGGGACCCCGGCAAGCGCCTCGACATCAACATGTACACGGACGGCCACAAGGTGAAGGGCGCCAAGAAGCTGCCCCTCAACATGCTGGACGCCCTGCGCGCGCTGGAGAAGTCCAAGGTGCTCGGCGAGCGGCTGGGACCGGAGTTCGTCTCCGGCTACCTGAAGCTCAAGAACCAGGAGTGGAACGACTTCTCCCGCCACCTCACCCAGTGGGAACGCGATCGCACTCTCGACATCTGAGTCGATTTGCGCGAGAGTTCAGGACTTCGCCTTCAACTGGCGACCTCCGAGGGGTTCCGGCCATGTGCCGGAGCCCCTTTTTCATGTGCTGATTTCAAACGGCCGAGGGGGCTACTCCTCCACCCGCAGCGCGCCCGCAAGCCAGGGCATGGCGGCGTCGAGCGCGGGCAGAACATCAGCGGCGAGGCGGTGCCGGCAGAATTCGGCGATCTCCCGCGGCAGGCGCCCCAGCTCCTGGCGCCGGGCGATCAGCGTCAGGCGGCGCTGGAAGGCGGGGCCCGGAAGGGGCGCGCAGGTGACCCGCGCCAGCTCCACCGCCGCTTCGTGCACGCACAGGGGCGTCGTCACGGCAAAGCCCTCGCCCGCCGCGACCGTCGCCGCGACCCCCTGGGGCGTGTCGAACTCCAGCCGGCGCGGCAGCTCCACCTTCAGCCGCCGCAGGTGGCGCTCCACTTCGATGCCGGTCTTGGAGCGGGCGGAAAAACGCACCAGCGGCAGGGCCATCTGCCTGAGGTCCTCGACCCGCGCCGGGGCCGGAACATCCGCCGGCAGCAGCAGCACATAGGGCTCCGTGACCAGGGCGAAGCGCTCCAGCCCCTCCACGTCCTCCAATTCGTCGAGCCCCACCAAAAGGTCCATCTGGCGGGAGAGCAGCGCGCTCGCGTGCGCGGCCGTAAGGCCCGACAGAACCGAGACCTCCTCCGCCAGCGTCGCGAGATAGCCGCCGAGGGGCGCCGCCAGCGCCCGCGACAGCGAATCGACGAGGCCCGCGCGCAGCAGGGGGAATCGCCCATGCTCCGTCTCACGCAGGGCGGGCGCGATCTGCCGCGCCTCGGAAATCAGCGCGCTGGCCTTCTGCCGCAGCACGCCGCCGGCCGCGGTGAGGCCCAGCGGGCGCACGGAGCGATCGAACAGCGCGAGGCCAATGCGCCCTTCGAGATCCGCCACCGCCTGCGAGACAGCCGGCTGCGTGAGGCCCAGCCGCCGCGCCGCGCCGGCCATGGCGCCTTCCTCGCACACGGCCAGGAAGATCTCGAGCGTCCTGAGATCGAACGGAAGGGCCTCCCGCGCCGCCATCACCCGCCTCCGCATACTATAAGGATCATTTATATGATCCCTTCATTCGTGGCGAGCTATAGAGTTATTGAACGGGTGATCGACCCCCTTCCGGTCTCTCCAGGGCCGATGCAGCGAGTGCCTCATGTCCGCGCACTATTCGTTTCTCAGCATCATCTCCAATGCGCTGAACGGCCAGAGCGGCTGGCGCCCGGCGTGGCGCGCCGCGCACCCGAAGCCGGCCTATGACGTGATCATCGTGGGCGGCGGCGGCCATGGCCTCGCCACCGCCTATTATCTCGCGAAGGAGCACGGCATCCGCAACGTGGCGGTGCTGGAGAAGGGGCATGTGGGCTCCGGCAACGCCGGGCGCAACACCACCATCATCCGCTCCAACTATCTGCTGCCGGGCAACGAGCCCTTCTATGAGTGGTCCATGAAGCTGTGGGAGGGCCTGGAACAGGACCTCAACTACAATGCCATGGTTTCCCAGCGCGGCATCATCAACCTCATCCACACCGACGCCCAGCGCGACACCTACGCCCGGCGCGGCAACGCCATGCGCCTCGCCGGCGCGGGCTCCGAGCTGCTGGATGCGGAGACGGTGCGCCGGATGTGCCCGTTCCTCAATTTCGACAACGCCCGTTTCCCCATCAAGGGCGGCCTGATGCAGCCGCGCGCCGGCACCGCCCGGCACGATGCCGTGGTGTGGGGCTATGCCCGCGGCGCCGACCGGCTGGGCGTGGACATCATCCAGAATTGCGAGGTCACCGGCTTCATCCGCGACAAGGGCGCGGTGGTGGGCGTGGAGACCACGCGCGGTGCCATCCGCGCCGGCAAGGTGGGGCTCGCGGTCGCCGGCTCCACCTCGCGCCTCACGCGGCACCTCGACCTGCGCATGCCGCTGGAGAGCCACGTGCTCCAGGCGTTCGTTTCAGAGGGGCTGAAGCCGCTCATTCCCGGTGTCATCACCTTTGGCATGGGGCACTTCTACGTCAGCCAGTCCGACAAGGGCGGCCTCGTCTTCGGCGGCGACATCGACGGCTACAATTCCTATGCCCAGCGCGGCAACATGCCGGTGGTGGAGGATGTGCTGGAAGGCGGCATGGCGCTCATGCCCATGATCGGCCGGCTGCGCCTGCTGCGCTCCTGGGGCGGGCTCGTGGACATGTCCATGGACGGCTCGCCCATCATCGATGTGGGCCCCCTGCCCGGCCTCTACCTCAACACCGGCTGGAACTACGGTGGCTTCAAGGCCACCCCGGCCTCGGGCTGGTGCTTCGCCCACACCATCGCGCAGGACCGCGCCCACGACTTCAACGCGGCCTTCCGCCTCGACCGCTTCCGCACCGGCAACATCCTTGATGAGAAGGGGGTCGGCGCGCAGCCGAACCTGCACTGAGCCATGCGCATTCCCTGTCCCTATTGCGGCTCCCGCGACGCTCACGAATTCGCCTATCTGGGCGATGCGACGCTCACCCGCCCCGACCCCGCCGCGCCGAACGCCGCCGAGGCCTTCCACGACTACGCCTACCTGCGCGAGAACCCGGAAGGCCCGCACCGCGAGCACTGGTACCACGCCAATGGCTGCCGCCGCTGGCTGGTGGTGACCCGCAACACCCGAACCCATGAGATCCTCGGCGTGGAACTCGCCCGCCCGAGCACGGACGAGGTGCCGGCATGACCCGTCTTTCCACCGGCGGCCTCATCGATCGCAGCCGCACGCTCTCCTTCACCTTCGACGGCGCCACCTACGCCGGCCACCCCGGCGACACGCTGGCCTCGGCGCTGCTCGCCAACGGCGTGCGGCTGGTGGGGCGCTCCTTCAAGTATCATCGCCCGCGCGGCATCTTCACCTGCGGCTCCGAGGAGCCGAACGCCCTGGTGGAGCTGCGCGCCGGTGCCCGCAAGGAGCCCAACACCCGCGCCACCACGGTGGAGCTGTTCGACGGCCTCACCGCCCAGAGCCAGAACCGCTGGCCCTCCCTGGAGCATGACGCGCTGAGCGTGAACCAGTGGCTTTCGCCCTTCCTGGGCGCGGGCTTCTACTACAAGACCTTCATGTGGCCGGCCTCGTTCTGGGAAAAGCTCTACGAGCCCGCCATCCGCCGCGCCGCCGGCCTCGGTTCCGCCTCCGAGCTGCCTGATCCGGACACCTACGAGAAGGCATTCGCCTTCTGCGATGTGCTCGTGATCGGCGCCGGCGCCGCGGGCCTCGCGGCGGCGCTCGCCGCTGCCCGCTCCGGCGCCCGCGTGATCCTGGCGGACGAGGACTTCCGCTTCGGCGGCCGCCTGCTCACGGAGGAGACGGCCATCGACGGCGCTCCGGCGCGCGACTTCGTAGCCCGCGCGGAAGCCGAGCTCGCAAGCCTGCCCAACGTGCGCCTGATGCCCCGCACCACCGTGTTCGGCGCCTATGACGGCAGCGAATATGCCTGCGTGGAGCGGGTGAGCGACCACGTGGCGGCACCCGCGGCCTTCCAGCCGCGCCAGCGCCTGTGGCGCATCATCACCAGGCGCGCGGTGCTGACCTCTGGCGCGTTCGACCGGCCCATCGTGTTCCCCGGCAACGACCGCCCCGGCGTCATGACCGCCCAGGCGCTCGCCACCTATGCCCGCCGCTTCGGCGTGGGCGCGGGCGCGAACGCGGCGGTGTTCACCAACAATGATGCCGGCGTCGCAGCGGCCCTGGCTGTGGCCGGGACGGGCGTGAAGGTGGAAGCCCTGATCGACGTGCGTGAGGCCCTGCCCTCCCCGCTGGCGGCCAAGGCGAAGGCGCTGGGCGTGCGCGTCATCACGGGCGGCGAGGTCATCGCTACCGGCGGCAAGCGCCTGTCCTCCATCACCGTGCGCGCCGGCGGGCGCACCGAGACCATCGCCGTGGAGGCGCTGGGCATCTCCGGCGGCAGCACGCCGAACCTGAACCTCACCTGCCACCTGGGCGGCAGGCCAGTGTACCGCGAGGACATCGCCGCCTTCGTGCCCGCCGCGCTGCCGCCGGGCATGAGCTGCGCGGGCGCTGTCGCGGGCCAGTTCTCGCTGGCCGATTGCCTCACGGCGGGCACCGCGCAGGGCGTCGCCGCGGCGGCCGAGGCGGGCTTTTCCGGGGCTGCCCAGCCCGCCCCCAAGGCGGAGGACACGCCCACCGGCATCCGCGCCTTCTGGCAGGTGAAGGCCAAGGGCGACCTCGCTTTCGTGGACTTCCAGAACGACGTGAGCGCCAAGGACGTGGGCATTGCCCACAAGGAGGGCTTCCGCGCGGTGGAACTGCTGAAGCGCTACACCACCATGGGCATGGCCACTGACCAGGGCAAGAACTCCAACATGTCGGGCCTCGCCCTCATGGCGGAGCTGACCGGCCAGGGCATCGCGGCCACGGGCACCACCGTGTTCCGCCCGCCCTACACGCCGGTGGCCCTGGGCGTGCTCGCCGGCCACCATCGCGAGAAGGACTTCCGCCCCATCCGCCCGACCCCGACCCACGCCTGGGCCGAGAAGCAGGGGGCCGTGTTCGTCGAGACCGGCTACTGGCTGCGCGCCGCCTATTTCCCCAAGGCCGGCGAGAAGGACTGGCTGGAGAGCGTCAACCGCGAGGTGAAGGCGACCCGCGAGAGCGTCGGCGTCATCGACGTCTCCACCTTCGGCAAGATCGACCTGCAGGGGCCCGATGTGGGCGCCTTCCTCGATCGCGTCTACATCAACATGTTCTCGACGCTCCAGGTGGGCAAGGCACGCTACGGCGTGATGCTGCGGGAGGATGGCCTCGTCATGGACGACGGCACTACCGCCCGTCTCGCCGAGAACCATTATGTGATGACCACCACCACCGCCAATGCCGGCAAGGTCTTCCAGCATCTGGAATACTGCCTGCAGGTGCTGTGGCCCGAGCTGGACGTGCAGCTTGCCTCCATCTCCGAGCAGTGGGCGCAGATCGCCGTTTCCGGTCCTCGCTCCCGCGAGGTGCTGGCGAAGCTGGTGGACGGCGCCGACGTCTCCAACGCCGGCCTGCCCTTCATGGGCGTGGCGCAGACGACGGTGCTCGGCGGCATCGAGGCGCGCATCTTCCGCCTCTCCTTCTCCGGTGAGCTGGGCTACGAGATCGCGGTGCCCGCCCGGCAGGGCGAGAAGCTGATGGAAGCCATCATGGATGCCGGCCGGCCCTTCGGCATCACCCCCTACGGCACCGAGACCCTGGGCGTGCTGCGTATCGAGAAGGGCCACGTCTCCGGCAGCGAGCTGAACGGACAGACTTCCGCCCGCGACCTGGGCCTCGGGCGGATGGCGTCCACCAAGAAAGATTATATCGGCCGCGTGCTCGCCCAGCGCCCCGCCTTCCAGGACCCGGAGCGGCCCATCTTCGTGGGCTTCAAGCCGGTGGACAAGGCGCAGCGCCTGCGCGCCGGCGCGCACTTCCTGAAGGTGGGCGCCGAGGCCACGACCCATAACGACGAGGGCTACATGACCTCCGTCGCCTATTCGCCCACCCTCGGCCACTCCATCGGCCTCGGCTTCCTGAAGCGGGGCCAGGAGCGCACCGGAGAGCAGCTGCGCGCCTATGACCCGGTGCGCGGCGGCGACATCCTGGTCGAGGTGTGCTCGCCCGCATTCGTCGATCCAGAAGGGGAGAAGCAGCGTGTCTGACCTTCTCGCACACGTGCCCCACACCCGCCTCGTGCCCGAGGGCCATTACGGCCCGGCCGGCACCCCCGGCGTCCAGGCCCGGCAGGTGCCGGGGCTCGCCGCCGCGACCCTCGCCGCCCCGAAAGGCCGGACGGCGGAGCTGGCGAAGCGCCTCGCGAGCGCGGGCCTCGCCCTGGCGGATGCCCCCAAGGCGGTGTCCAGCGCCGCGCTCACCGCCGTCGGCACGGCGCCGGGCCGCTGGCTCGTGATGGCGGAAGGCATGTCGGGCGGGGCGCTTCTCGCCCACCTCACGGCCCTCGCCGGAGCCGACGCCGCGCTCACCGACCAGAGCGACGCCAACATCATCCTGGATGTCACGGGCCCCGATGCCCGCGCCACCCTGGCCAAGGGCCTCGCCATCGATCTCGACCTGAAGGCGTTCGCTCCCGGCGACGCGGCGACGACCGTGGTGTCCCACATCGGCGTCACCCTCTGGCAGACCGATGCGGCGCCCACCTACCGCATGGCGGTGGCCCGCTCCTTCGCCCCCGCCTTCCTGCGCTGGCTCACCGCGAGCGCGGCTGAGTTCGGCTTCGCCCTGTCCGGCACCGGCCGGGCCTGAGCGGGGCGCCCCCTTCACAAGTTCCCACCGTCCGTTCAAACAGCGCCTCACGCGCCGTGACCCACCACGCGGCACGGCAAGGGGCGCGCACCTTCCCGAGGTCTACATGTCGAATCCCGCCGAGCACTTCATCCTCACCCTCTCCTGCCCCAACCGGCCGGGCATCGTCGCCGCCGTCTCCACCTTCCTGTTCGAGAAGGGCTGCAACATCCTGGAGGCCCAGCAGTTCGACGACCAGGAGAGCGGCCGCTTCTTCACCCGCATCGTGTTCAACGTCGTGCAGGGCGAAGCGGGCATCGGGGTGATCCGCGCGGGCTTCGCCGCCATCGCCGAGGGCTTCTCGTCCACCTGGACCCTGCGCTCCAAGGCGGAGAAGCGCCGGGTGCTGCTGCTCGCCTCCAAGTTCGACCACTGCCTCGCGGACCTGCTCTATCGCTGGCGCATCGGCGAGATCCCCATGGAGCTCACCGGCATCATCTCCAACCACCCGCGCGAGACCTACGCCCATCTCGACTTCGACGGCGTGCCCTTCCACCACCTGCCGGTGACCAAGGACACCAAGATGGCGCAGGAAGCGAAGATCTGGGAGATCTTCCAGTCCACCAACACCGAGCTGGCGGTGCTCGCGCGCTACATGCAGGTGCTGTCCGACGACCTGTCCGCCAAGGTCTCGGGCAAGTGCATCAACATCCACCACTCCTTCCTGCCCGGCTTCAAGGGCGCCAAGCCCTATCACCAGGCCCACGCCCGCGGCGTGAAGCTGATGGGCGCCACCGCTCATTACGTGACGAGCGACCTCGACGAAGGCCCGATCATCGAGCAGGACGTGGAGCGCATCTCCCACCAGGACTCGCCCGACGACATGGTGCGCAAGGGCCGCGACATCGAGCGCCGCGTGCTCGCCCGCGCCCTCTCCTGGCACGTCGAGGACCGGGTGCTGCTCAACGGCAGCCGCACGGTGGTGTTCCGCGACTGAGCGTCTCCCGAACCGGCGTTTCGTCAAAGGTCAAGGCCGGTCCCATGGGGCCGGCCTTTGCGTTTGGGAAGGGTTGAAAGGCGCTGGACATGGCACTTGATACACTATATCACGACCACCGGATCGAGGTGAGCATGTCCATCGAAACCCTTCTGCCGCAGAACTCGGTGCCGTCCCGGACGCTACCGGAGCCTGCCGTCGCGGGCACCGGCGGCCACCCTGGCGCGCATGCGCACGGCGGCCCTGCCGCACGCCGCGCGCCGCGGGGGAGCCGGGTGGGTCCGTCGGTGCTTCGCCTCTCGCTGGCGGCGCGGCTCGCGCTCGCCGTGGCGCTGCTGGTCCCGCTCTGGGTCGCGGTGGCACTGGTGGTGGGAGGCTGACGATGACGGCGCAGATTTCCTTCCGCGACCTGACCCTCGGCTATGAGCGCCATCCCGCCGTCCACCACCTTTCGGGCGAGGTGGCCGAAGGTGCGCTGCTCGCCGTCTGCGGGCCCAATGGCGCCGGCAAGTCCACCCTGCTGAAGGGCATCTGTGGCGCCCTGCGCCCGCTCGGGGGCGCGGTGGACCTGCATGGCGTCTCCCCGCGCGACATCGGCTACCTGCCCCAGGGGGCGGAGATCGACCGCTCCTTCCCCATCAATGTCTACGACCTCGTCTCCATGGGCCTGTGGCGGCGCGCCGGCCTGTTCGGCGGCATCGGCCGGCGCGACCGCGCGCGCATCGAGGAGGCGGTCTCGGCGGTCGGCCTCGAAGGGTTCGAGGACCGGCCCATCGGCTCCCTCTCCGGCGGGCAGATGCAGCGCACCCTGTTCGCGCGCCTGCTGCTCCAGGATGCGCGGGTGATCCTGCTCGACGAGCCTTTCACCGCCCTCGACGCCAAGACCACCGCCGACCTCGTGGACCTGGTGGGCCGCTGGCACGGGGAGAGGCGCACCGTGCTCGCCGTGCTGCATGATTTCGATCTGGTGCGCGCCGCCTTCCCGCAGACACTGCTGCTGGCCCGCCAGCCGGTGGCCTGGGGGCCGACCAAGGATGTGCTGGCGCCGGAGAACCTTCTGAAGGCCCGCCACATGGGCGAGGCCTGGCAAGCGGATGCCGCCACCTGCCCGGTGGCCGCCTGAGCCGAAAGGCCCGGCCCGCAGGGAACACGACACGCACGCCCACCCCACGGGAGCCGCAGGCGCGGCGCCGGACGGTGACGCGCGCCCAGAAACCAAGGACGAGACCCGTGCGCGAACACCGTAGCAGTCCCGCCGTCGCCCGGCCTGAAGGTGCGGCATGAATCTCTATGAGACCCTGATCTCCCCCTTCGTGGAGTTCGAGTTCATGCGCCGCGCGGTGGTGGGCGTGTTCGCGCTCGCGCTGGGCGCGGGGCCGCTCGGCGTGTTCCTGATGCTCCGGCGCATGTCGCTTACCGGCGATGCCATGTCCCATGCCATCCTGCCGGGCGCGGCCATCGGCTTCCTGCTCGCGGGCCTCAACCTCTATGCCATGAGCCTCGGCGGCCTCGTGGCGGGGCTGCTGGTGGCGGTGGGGGCGGGCGTGGTGGCGCGCGCCACCGAGCTGCGGGAAGACGCCTCCCTCGCCGCCTTCTACCTGATCTCGCTGGCGCTGGGCGTGCTGATCGTCTCGGTGCGCGGGTCGAACGTGGACCTGCTCCACGTCCTGTTCGGCACCGTGCTGGGCATCGACGACGCAGCGCTGCTCCTCATCGCCGGCATCACCACCCTCACCCTCATCACCCTGGCCGTCATCTGGCGGCCGCTGGTGATGGACAGCGTGGACCCGACCTTCCTCGCCTCCGTGAGCCGCTCCGGCGGGGCGAGCCATGTCGCCTTCCTCACGCTGGTGGTGCTGAATCTCGTGGGCGGGTTCAACGCCCTCGGCACGCTGCTGGCGGTGGGGCTGATGATGCTGCCCGCCGCCACCGCCCGCTTCTTCGTGCGCGACCTCAGCGCGCTGGTGGCGCTCGCCTCCGCCATCGCCTTCCTGAGCGGGCTCGCGGGCCTGCTCGTGTCCTATCACCTCGGCACGCCGTCGGGCCCGTCCATCATCCTGGTGGCGGGCGTGGCCTACGGCGTCGCGGTGATCTTCGGCCCGGCGGGCGGGGTGCTCTCGCGCCTCCTGCCCGGACGCCATCTCGAAGCCTGAAAGGAAGCCTCGATGCTCTCCAGACGTCTCGTCCTCGCCGCTACCCTGGCCGGCGCCCTCGGCGCGAGCGGCGCCGCCCTCGCGCAGGGCGAGCCCAAAAGCGCAGCCGCCGGCGAAAAGCTGCCTGTGGTCGCCTCCTTCTCCATCCTGGGCGACTTCGTGAAGGAGGTGGGCGGCGACCGCATCGCGCTGACCACCATCGTCGGCCCCAACGGCGACAGCCACGTCTACCAGCCCACGCCGGCCGACGCGAAGAAGCTCGCCGCCGCCAAGGTCATCTTCGTCAACGGCCTGGGCTTCGAGGGCTGGATGGACCGGCTCGTGAAGGCATCGGGCACGAAGGCCCTGGTGGTCACGGCCACCAAGGACATCACCCCGCGCACCCGCACCGCCGCCGAGCCGCAGGAGGAAGAGGACGCGCACGGCCACGACCATGGCAAGGGCAAGAAGGACGCCCATGAGCACGATCACGGGCCCATAGATCCCCACGCATGGCAGTCCATCGCCAACGCCAAGGTCTATGTGGCGGACATTCGCGACGGGCTGATCGCCGCCGACCCCGCCGGCCGGGACGCCTACACCGCCAACGCCGCCGCCTACACCGCGAAGCTCGACGCCCTCGAAGGCGAGGTGAAGGCGGCCATGGCCGCCATTCCCGCCAGCCAGCGGCGCATCATCACCTCCCACGATGCCTTCGGCTATTTCGGGGATGCCTACGGCGTCACCCTGATCGCCCCGGAGGGCGTCTCCACCGAGAGCGAGGCTTCCGCCAAGGACGTGGCGCGCATCATCCGCCAGATCAAGGCGCAGAAGATCCCGGCCGTGTTCCTGGAGAACGTGAGCGACCCACGCCTCGTGCAGCGCATCGCCAACGAGAGCGGCGCCAAGATCGGCGGCGAGCTCTATACCGATGCCCTCTCCGATGACAAAGGCCCCGCGAACACTTACATCCTGATGATCCGGTCCAACGTGAAGACGCTCTCCTCGGCCCTTTCGAGCTGAGCGGCGCGCGGGACCCGCGAGATTCCTCCACGCGGACCATCGTCCGCGACACCCCCGCGTCGCCCGGCCGGAAGCCGGGCGCGCGTTCATCAAGGTGTGACCCATGGCCGACACGCAGTCCGACAAGACCTCCGCAGGCAAGATCCCCGTCACCGTTCTCACCGGCTACCTCGGCGCCGGCAAGACGACCCTGCTCAACCGCATCCTCTCGCAGCCGCACGGAAAGAAGTTCGCCGTCATCGTCAACGAGTTCGGTGAGATCGGCATAGACAACGACCTCGTGGTGGGCGCTGACGAGGAAGTGTTCGAAATGAACAACGGATGCGTGTGCTGCACCGTGCGCGGCGACCTCATCCGCGTCATCGACGGCCTGCTGCGGCGCAAGGGCGACTTCGACGGCATCATCATCGAGACCACGGGCCTCGCCGACCCCGCCCCCGTCGCCCAGACCTTCTTCGTGGACGAGGAGGTGCAGGCCAAGACCCGGCTCGACGCCGTGGTGACGGTGGCCGACGCCAAGTGGCTCTCCGACCGGCTGAAGGATGCCCCCGAGGCCAAGAACCAGGTGGCCTTCGCGGACGTCATCCTCCTCAACAAGACCGACCTCGTGAGCGCCGAGGCGCTGAATGAGGTGGAAGCCCGCATCCGCGGCATCAACCCCTATGCCAAGCTCTACCGCACGCAGAAATCGCAGATCGACATCGCCAAGGTGCTGAACCAGGGCGCCTTCGACCTCGAGCGCATCCTGGAAATCGAGCCCGCCTTCCTGGAGGAGGACGAGCACGACCACCACGACCACGAGCACGGCCCCGATTGCGGCTGCGGCGAGCACCACGACCATCATCACCACGGCCTGCACGCCGTGCACGACAACGAGATTCAGTCGGTGTCCTTCTCCACGGAGAAGCCGCTGAACCCCGAGCGGTTCTTCCCCTGGGTGCAGCAGCTGGTGGCGACCGAAGGCCCCAACATCCTGCGCTCCAAGGGCATCCTCTCCTTCAAGGACGACCCGGATCGGTTCGTGTTCCAGGGCGTGCACATGATTCTCGACGGCGACCACCAGAGGCCCTGGCAGGCGGACGAGAAGCGCGTGAGCCGCATCGTCTTCATCGGCCGCAAGCTCGACGAGGAATGGCTGCGCAACGGCTTCCTTTCCTGCGAGGCCTGAGCGCGCGGGCGCGGCCCATCGTCCGCCCCGGCCGTTCGCGCTTGCGGTCGGCCGGGCCACGGCGCACCTTGGGTTACCGGCGCGCCCAGAAGACTGCCGGTGGCCGGAGGACGCACCATGCCCGACCCCATCCTCGCCCCCGTGCAGGCTTCGCAGCCCGAGCCTCCGGTCCAGGAGGACGCCGCGGCGCCTGCTCACATCCTCGATTTCACCGGCTCCTTCGACCTTGCCCGCGACGAGGAGGCAGAGACCGCGCCGCAAGAGGGGCGCGACGCGGCGGAGTTGATCGAGCGGCTGCTGCCCATCTCTTTCGCTGATCGTGGCTACCTGCTGCCGGATGCGGCGGCCGCCGGGCGCCATGCGCTGCAAGCCATCCTCGGCTTCCAGCAGGCCGTCGGCCGCCCCAAGCGCACCCGGCTCCTCTATTGCGCCGGGCCTCACCACGCCCCGCTCCCCGAGGGCCTCGCCGGCGACCCACACATCGACATCCTCACCACCGATGACGCGGCCGAGGTGGAAGCTGCCATCACGCCGAAGACCGCCGGCATCCTGATCGCCCCCGTACGCACCGTGCCCACCCTGGAACTGCCGCCGCGCGACCTTCTCGCCGTGCTGCGCGAGGCGGCGGACGGCTACGGCATCGTCTTCGCCTTCGACGAGACGGCGAGCGGTCTCGGCCGTACCGGCATGAGCTGGGCCTATGAGTGGAGCGGCGTCACGCCCGACCTGATGATCATGGGCTCGGGCCTCGCCGGGGCAGAGCCGCTCGCGGCGGTGCTTGCCACCGCCAAGGTGGCACGTGGGGCGCCCGCCCCTGCCGCCGTGAACCCTGCGGCGGTGGAAATCGCCCACCAGCGGCTCGACCAGATGCTCGCGCCGGATTTCGAGGCGACGGTGCAGCGGCGCTCCTGGGCCCTGGAGGACCGCCTCACCCACCTCTCCTATCTCCACCGGCCGGTCTATACCGCGGTGGTCGGCCTCGGGCTGATGCAGGGGCTGGTCTGCACGGGCGAAGCCGCTCCGCTCGCGGCCCGCGCGGCGGCCCACGGCCTCCTCACCCGTCCCCTGGGAAACGTCCTCGGCCTCTTCCCCGCCCTCACCGTGAGCGAGGCGGAGCTGGATGCGGCCGCCGATATCCTCGCCCGCATCGCCGGAGAAGCGGACTGATACGCTCCGGGAGCACCGCCGGGAGGCGGATCAGCCCACGGCGTGTGCCGGAGCCGGCACCGCGGCCACCCCGGCCTGTGCCCGCGCGAATACGCGGCCGATGCCGATGACCACCGGATCGTCGTGGCCGATGCCGGCCATGCCCGCTGCCAGCTCCGAGAGCGGGCCGCTCCAGCGCCGCTCGTCGCGGCGGCTCACGTTGGCGGCGATCACCACGGGCATCTGCGGGGACATGCCCTCGCCCAGCAGGCGCGCGGCGATCTCAGGCGCGGTGCGCCCGCCCATGTAGAACACGGTGGTGGTGGCGGGATCGGCCGCGGCGCGCCAGTCGATGGTGTCCGGCAGCACGCCCTTGCGCGAATGGCCGGTGACGAAGCGCACCGCCTGGGCCGCATCGCGATGGGTGAGCGCGGTGTTGAGCCCTGCCGCCAGGGCGCTCGCGGTGGTGATGCCCGGCACCACGCGCACCGGAATGCCGGCGGCCTCCAAAGCGGCGATCTCCTCTCCAGAGCGGCCGAATACGGAAGGGTCCCCCGCCTTGAGCCGCACCACGCGCTTGCCCTGGCGGGCGAAGCGCAGCATCAGCGCGTTGATGTCCTCCTGCCGACAGCTCTCGCGCCCCCCGCGCTTGCCCACCAGCATGCGCCGCGCCTCGCGGCGGGCGAGTTCCAGCAGCTCGGGCGAGACGAGATCGTCGAACAGGATCACATCCGCCGACTGCAACGCCCGCATGCCTTTCAGGGTGAGGTATTCGGGATCGCCCGGCCCGGCGCCCACCAGCGTCACGGAGCCCGCCTCCGGCGCTGGCAGCGCCGCCGTCCAGTCGTCGTCCTCCGGCGCGCCGGAAGCGGCGAAGGCACGCTCCGCGAAAGCCTCCCAGAAGCGCCGCCGCGACCCGGCCGAGGCGAGGGCAGACGCCACCCGCCCGCGGATGCGCGCGGCCAGCGCGCCCCAGGCCGCCAGGTGGCGCGGCAAGAGGGTTTCGATCCGCCGCCGGATGGCCTGCCCCAGCACCGGCGCGGCGCCATCCGTGGAGATGCCTACCACCACCGGCGAACGGTTCACGATGGAGCCGAACTGGAAGGTGCACAGCGCCGGCTTGTCGATGACGTTCACCGCCACGCCGGCCCGGCGCGCGGCGGCGGCGAAGGCTTCCGCCTCCGCCCCTTCGAGATCCGCCACCGCCAGCGCGAATGCAGCAAGGTCCGCCGCGCGCCAGGACGGGCCGGCGTGAACCGCCCGACCTTCCCGCAGGAGCGCGGCCATGGCCTCCCCCGGCACGGCGGCGCGGACCTCGACGCGCGCGCCCGCGGCGCCCAGAAGCTCCGCCTTCCAGGCGGCGGCGTCCGAGCCCCCGGCGACCAGCACCGGCTTGCCCTTCAGCGGCAGGAAGACCGGAAGCACGGCCAGCGGCTCCACCCGCGGCGGAGAAGAGGGCGCGGGCACCCGACCGAGGCGCGGCGTGGCGTTTTCCATCACGGCCCCCTATTCCGCCGCGACCTTGGCCGCCAGCGGCAAGACATCGAGGGAGAGGAACAGGGCGCCGTCCTCATTGCGCAGGGGGAAGGCGCGCGCCTGCCCCTCGTCCGCCCCCTGGGCCGCGCCGGTTTCCAGCGAGAGCACCCAATTGTGCAGCGGACAGGTCACGGCATGGCCGTGGACGATGCCCACCGAGAGCGGGCCGCCCTTGTGGGGGCAGCGGTCCTCCAAAGCGAACACCGCGTCGTCGGCCGTGCGGAACACGGCGATGCGGCCCTTGGGCGTCGTCACGCAGCGCGCGCCCCGGCGCGGGATGTCGTCGATGTGGCCGATGGCGATCCAGTTCACGTCGGTCATCTCGCGCCCCTCACTCCGCCGCCTCGGCGATGAACGCCATGGGCTTGAATTCGTGCTTGTCCTTGCCGGAGACCCGCTCCGACCAGGGGTCCACCTGGGCGAACTTCTGGGAGAAGACGAAGCGCTCGAAGTATCCCCTGCGCTTTTCCTCATCGTTCAGGATCTGGGCGCGGATCTCGTCGTATCCCACCCGCTTCGCCCATTTGTAGATGCGCTCCAGGTAGCGGGCCTGCTCGCGATACATCTGCGCGAGGGCCACCACATGCTCCAGCGCCTCGTCCTCGGTCTTCACGGTGCCGAGGATCTCGGTGCCCTTGATCTCCAGGCCCGCCGCGCCGGCGAAATGGATCTCGTAGCCCGAATCCACGCAGATGATGCCGATGTCCTTGCAGGTGCTCTCCGCGCAGTTGCGCGGGCAGCCGGAAACGGCGAGCTTCACCTTGGCCGGCGTCCACGAGCCCCACATGAATCGTTCGATGCGGATGCCGAGCCCGGTGG
This sequence comes from Xanthobacter sediminis, assembly GCF_043195015.1. NCBI lineage: Bacteria > Pseudomonadati > Pseudomonadota > Alphaproteobacteria > Hyphomicrobiales > Xanthobacteraceae > Xanthobacter > Xanthobacter sediminis. Next base: position 134,649 of record NZ_JBAFWH010000009.1, read on the forward strand.
AATCCTGCGTGCCGAAGCGGCACCATTCGGAACCGACGCACGTCTTCACCGTGCGCAGCCCCTTGGCATAGGCCTGGCCGGAGACGAAACCGGCCTTGCCGAGGTCCGCCCACACCGCCGGCAGGTCCTCCTTGTGCACGCCGAGAAGATCGATGCGCTGGCCGCCCGTGACCTTCACCATGGGGATGGCGAACTTGTCCACCACGTCGGCGATGGCGCGCAGCTCGTCCGCGGAGGTGACGCCGCCCCACATTCGCGGCACCACCGAATAGGTGCCGTCCTTCTGGATATTGGCGTGCAGGCGCTCGTTGACGAAGCGGGACTGGTAGTCGTCCGCATATTCGTCCGGGTATTCGCACACGAGGTAGTAGTTGAGCGCCGGCCGGCACTTGGCGCAGCCGCAGGAGGTCTTCCACTCCAGCTCCTGCATCACCGCCGGGATGGATTTCAGCCCCTTGGCGCGGATGAGGCGACGCACGTCGTCATGGCCGAGGTCCGTGCAGCCGCACACCGCCTCCACCGCCGCCGGGCGATAGGCATCGCCCAGCGTCAGCGCCATGAGCTGCTCCACGAGCCCGGTGCACGAGCCGCAGGAAGCCGAGGCCTTGGTGTGGGCGCGCACCTCCGCGAGGGTGGAGAGGCCCTTCTCCCGGATGGCGGACACGATCCGGCCCTTGGAGATGCCGTTGCAGCCGCAGATTTCCGCGTCATCCGCCAGCGCCGCCACCGCCGCGCCCGGCGCGGCGCCGGCGCACGCGCCCTGGAAGGCCTGGCCGTAGATGAGGGTGTCGCGCAGGTCCGAGACGTCGGCGCCGCGCTTCAGCATGTCGAAATACCAGGGGCCGTCGGCCACATCCCCGTACATCACCGCGCCGACGATGCGGTTTTCCTGCAGCACCAGACGCTTGTAGACGCCTGCCGCCGCATCGCGCAGCACGATCTCCTCGCGGTCCGGCCCCTCCGCGAAATCGCCGGCGGAGAAGAGGTGCACGCCCGTCACCTTGAGCTTGGTGGAGGTCACCGAGCCCTGGTACTCGCCCTGCCCGCCGGAAAGACGATCCGCCAGCACCTTCGCGCTCTCATAGAGCGGCGCCACGAGGCCGTAGCACTGGCCGCGATGCTCGACGCATTCGCCGAGGGCGTAGATGGAGGGATCGGACGTGCGCATGCCGTCGTCCACCACGATGCCGCGGTTCACGGTCAGGCCCGCCTCCTTCGCGAGCTGGGCGGAGGGGCGGATGCCCACCGCCATCACCACCAAGTCCGCGGGCAGCACCCTCCCATCCTCAAGCGCCACGCCTTCCACCTTCTCGGTGCCGAGGATCGCCCTGGTGTTGGCCTTGGTGAGGATGGCGATGTCGCGCGCGGCGAGCGCCTTCTCCAGCAGGTAGGCGGCGGCGGGGTCGAGCTGGCGCTCCATGAGGGTCGGCATGAGGTGGAGCACGCTCACCTCCATGCCCTGCCGCTTCAGGCCATAGGCCGCCTCCAGCCCCAGCAGGCCGCCGCCGACGACCACCGCTCGGCCGCCGCGCTTCGCCGCCTCCAGCATGCGCGAGACGTCGTCGAGATCGCGGTAGGCGACGACGCCCGGCAGGTCGGCGCCCGGCACGGGAATGATGACGGGCGCGGAGCCGGTGGCGATCACCAGCCTGTCGTAGGCGGCAGTGATGCCGTTCGCGGCGGTCACAGTCTTCGCCGCACGGTCGATGCCGGTCACCCGCGCCCCTTTGTGCAGGGTGATGCCATGGTAGGCGTACCAGACATCGTCGTGGATGATGATGTCCTCGTACGCCTTTTCGCCCGAGAGCACCGGCGAGAGCATGATGCGGTCGTAATTGACGCGCGGCTCGGCGTTGAAAATGGTGATGTCGTAGAGGCCGGGGGCCTTTTCGAGCAGCGCCTCCAGCATCCTGCCGGGGGCCATGCCGTTGCCGACGATGACGAGCTTCTGGGTCACGGCTGTGTCCTTCGGGTCCTCAGGCTGGCTGGTAGGCGGCCTGGATCATGGCATCGGAAAGGGTGGCGTAGGCGCTCGTCCAGGCATCGCGGACGTCCGGGGTGAAGTCGGCGCCGAGGCCCTGCTCCAGGGTCCACAGCAGGGCCGCGCCGACCTTCGCGTAATCCTCGGGAGCGACCCCGTAGTCGACATGCTTCACCGCCAGCGCCTTCACCGCCGGCAGGATGGTCTCGAGGTTCGCGAGGCCGTTGACCACCACCGCGAGGGTGGCCATCAGCTTCCTGCCCTGGTCCGTCATGTCGCCCTTGAAGAGGGGCTTCACCTCCGGCGCGGTCTCGAACAGGCGACCGTAGAACAGGCCCGCCGCCGCATCCTTGATGGGCACCACCTTCGCGAAGGAGGCGCGCACCAGCTCGATCTGATCCGTGTTCATCGCTGTGCTCCGCTCGTGTCAGCCCAGGGCCCCGGCCCGGGGCGCGGACTGGCGCGCCATGCGCGCCGCCCTCTTGTTCTGGATGGCCTGGAGCTGCTCCGGTGCCGGGTTCGCGCCGCCCTCATAGGCTTCGAGGAAGTCGAGCAGCTCCTCGCGATAGGCGTAGTAATCGGGGTGGGACAGGAGCGCCTTGCGGCTGCGGGGGCGCGGCAGGTCCACCGCCATGATGTTCCCGATCTTCGCGTTCGGCCCGTTGGACATCATCACCACCCGGTCGGCCAGCAGGATCGCCTCGTCCACGTCATGGGTGACGCAGATGGCGGTGACCTTGGTGCGCGCCCACACCTCCATCAGCACTTCCTGCAGTTCCCAGCGGGTGAGGCTGTCGAGCATGCCGAAGGGCTCGTCCAGCAGCAGCAGCTTGGGCGAGAGGGCGAAGGCGCGGGCGATGCCCACCCGCTGCCGCATGCCGTTCGAAAGGTCGGCGGCGAGGCGATGCATGGCATCGCCGAGGCCCACGCGCTGGAGATAATATTCCACGATGTCGCGCCGCTCGGCCGCGCTGGCCTCGGGGTAGACCTTGTCCACGCCCAGCGCCACGTTCTCCCGCGCCGTGAGCCACGGCATGAGGGAGGGCGCCTGGAACACCACCGCCCGGTCCGGCCCCGCGCCGGAGACCTCGCGCCCGTCGAGCACGATGCCGCCGGACGAGATGGCGTTGAGCCCCGCCGCCATGGACAGAACGGTGGACTTGCCGCAGCCGGAATGGCCGATGATGGAGATGAACTCGCCCTTGTTGATCTTCAGGTCGAAGCCGTCCACCACGGTGAGCGGCCCCTTGGGAGTGGGATAGACCTTGCGCACCTCGAAGAATTCGACATAGCGCCGCTCGATGGGCGAATGGGCGCGCTTGGCGTAGGCCGCGGGCAGCTTCTCCGCCTGGGGCTTCTGGGTGATGGGCACCACCTTGGGCAGGCTGATCTCGCGGTGCGCGTCCACGCCGCGCCGGGCGCCGAGGTCGAGCAGATATTCCGTCACCTCCGCGCGGATGCGGATGAACGCGGGGTCCGAGTTCATGGCGCCGCGCTCACGCGGGCGGGGCAGGTCCACGGCGAAGGAGCGCCCCAGGCTCGCCTCGGGACCGGGGGTGAGCGGCAGGATGCGGTCCGCCAGCAGGATCGCCTCGTCCACGTCGTTGGTGACGAGGACGATGGTCTTCCTCTCCCGCTCGCAGATGGCGGCGAACTCGTCCTGCAGCTTGGCGCGGGTGAGCGCATCCAGCGCCGAGAGCGGCTCGTCCAGCAAAAGCACATCCGGCCGCATGGCGAGGGCGCGCGCCACCGACACCCGCTGGCGCATGCCGCCGGAAAGCTCCGCCGGCTTCCGCTCCTTCGCGTGGGAAAGGCCCACCATGTCGATGTAGGAGGAGACGATCTCGCGCCGCTCCGCCTTCGGCATGGCCTTGTGCACCGCCTCCACGGCGAGCGCCACATTGGCCTCCACCGAGAGCCAGGGCATGAGCGCGTAGTTCTGGAACACCACGCCCCGCTCCGGCGCGGGCCCGGTGACGGGCGCGCCCTTGAAGCGCACCGTCCCGGCATCGGGCTGGGCAAGGCCGCTCAGCAGGGAGATGAGCGTGGACTTGCCGGAGCCGGAGAAGCCGACGATGGCAATGAACTCGCCCTCGCGCACATCGAGGTCGATGCCCGCCAGCACCGGGTTGCGGGCATCCCCCGTCCCGAAGCCCTTGGCGACGCCGCGCGCTTCGAGGATGGGTGCGGTTTCCAGCGGCTGGAGCGCGTTCATGTTCCGGCCCTCAGCGGTTCGTGGAGAAGGTGAAGGCGGACTGGAGCGCATACATCAGCCGGTCGAGCGCGAAGCCGATGATGCCGATGGTGAACACCGCCACCATGATGCGCGCCAGGGAGGTGGAGGACCCGTTCTGGAATTCGTCCCACACGAACTTTCCGAGGCCGGGGTTCTGGGCCAGCATCTCGGCCGCGATCAGCACCATCCAGCCCACGCCCAGGGAGAGCCGGAGCCCCGTGAAGATGAGCGGCAGGGCCGAGGGCAGCACCAGCTTGCGGATGGTGGTGAAGGTGGAGAGCTGCAGCACCTTGCCGACGTTCACCAGATCCTTGTCGATGGAGGCGACGCCGAGCGCGGTGTTGATGATGGTGGGCCACAGCGAGCACAGCGTCACCGTCACCGCCGAGATCACCATGGACTTCGGCAGCCAGTCGGAGGGGTTCAGGTAGACCGCCGAAACCACCATGGTGACGATGGGCAGCCACGCCAGCGGCGACACCGGCTTGAAGATCTGGATCAGCGGATTGATGGCGCCGTTGAAGGTCTTCGAGAGGCCGGAGGCGATGCCCACGGGAACCGCGATGAGCGTGCCGATGACGAAGCCCAGCCCCACCGTGAAGAGGGAGGTGAAGATCTGGTCCACATAGGTGGGCTTGCCGGTATAGGCGCGCACCTTCACCTGGTCGGCCTTGCCCTGGGCCACCAGGGCGGCATTGCGGGCCTCCTGGCGGGCGTAGAAATCCGCGGCCTTCTGGCGCTCGGCGGCGTGGTCGGCGAACAGCACGCCGGCCTGCTCCACCACCGCCATGGGGCCGGGGATGGCGCCGAGAGAGGTCTGCACCTTGGGCGCCAGCAGCGCCCAGACAGCGAGGAACACCAGGATGCCCGCGAGCGGCACCAGCAGCACCCGCTTCAGCTCGCCGAGCTGCTCGGAGACGTTGTCTCCGGCAGCGATCTTCAGGAGCGGGACCACGAAGCCGAGGCCCAGCACATTGAGCCAGGAAGCGGCGCGGTTGATGGCCTGGAAAGCCTTCTCCCGGCGCGCGGCCTTGGCGGCCGCGCCATCGAGGGTGTGGGAAACATCGGACATAAGAGGAGTCCTCGCCTGAAGCGCGCTCAGCCGCCGGTGACCTGGTTGCCCTCGACCTTCTGGCCGCCCTTCAGGCCGATGGGGAGGGAGTCGATGTAGGCGTTGGGGGCCTTGCCGTCGTAGGTGACGCCGTCGATGAAGTCGGAGGTGGCGGGCTTGTAGCCGTCGGTGCCGAAGGGAAATTCATCCTTCTTCGCCTTGCCCTCCTCGACGAGGAGCGCGGCCGCCTTCATGTAGATGTCGGGCTTGTAGACGTCCTTGGCGGTCTGGGCATACCAGGCGTCGGACTTCTGCTCGGGGATCTGGCCCCAGCGGCGCATCTGGGTGAGATACCAGACGGCATCGGAATAAAAGGGATAGGTCGCGTTGTAGCGGAAGAAGACGTTGAAATCCGGCGCCGGGCGCTTGTCACCCTTCTCGTATTCGAAGGTTCCGGTCATGGAATTGGCGATGACCTTGGCGTCCGCGCCCACATATTCGGACTTCGCCAGGATCTTCACCGCCTCCGCCCGGTTTGCGTCGTTGTTTTCGTCCAGCCAGCGCGCGGCGCGGATCAGCGCCTTGGTAAGGGCGAGGGTGGTGTTCGGATATTTCTGCGTGAATTCCTTGGTGAGGCCGAACACCTTCTCGGGGTTGTTCTTCCAGATCTCGTAATCGGTCACCACAGGTACGCCGATGCCCTTGAACACCGCCGCCTGGTTCCAGGGCTCGCCCACGGCGTAGCCGACGATGGTGCCGGCCTCGAGGGTCGCCGGCATCTGCGGCGGCGGGGTCACGGAGAGGAGCGCGTCGGCCTTGATCTGGCCCGAGACATCGGAAGGCGAATAATAGCCGGGGTTGATGCCGCCGGCGGCGAGCCAGTAGCGCAGCTCGTAATTGTGGGTGGAGACCGGAAACACCATGCCCAGGTTGAAGGGCTTGCCCTCGGCCTTGTAGCGATCCACCACCGGCTTCAGCGCGTCGGCCTTGACGGGATGCTGCGGCTTGCCGTCGGGGCCCGTGGGGACCTTCGGCTTCATCTCCTCCCACACGGCGTTGGAGACGGTGATGGCATTGCCGTTGAGATCCATGGAGAAGGGCGTGACGATGTCGGCCTTGGTGCCGAAGCCGATGGTGGCGGCAAGCGGCTGGCCGGCCAGCATGTGGGCGCCGTCGAGCTCGCCGGTGATGACGCGGTCGAGCAGCACTTTCCAGTTCGCCTGCGGCTCCAGGGTCACATAGAGCCCCTCGTCCTCGAAGAAGCCCTTCTCCTTGGCGATGGCCAGCGGCGCCATGTCTGTGAGCTTGATGAAGCCCAGCTTCAGCTCGTCCTTCTCCACCGGCAGCGGGCCGGCGAAGGCGGGCGCGGAAAGCCCCACCGCAAGCGCCAGCGAGGAGAGAAGGAAGAAGCGCTTCGTCACGGCATCGGTCATGTGTGCCAATCTCGAAGTTCGGGGACAGTGCCCGGTTGAGGTCGAGGCCCGCGCAGGCGGGGGGCGAAAAGCAAAAAAGCCGCGAAACCGTTTCCAGGCCCCGGGAGGGACAGGAACAGTTTGGCGGCTTTGCCAGGGCACCCGTCGTTGGGTGCCGAATATTGGGATGAGCTACAGAACCATGCTTATTCTAATTCTGCAACAACCATTCTTTTGCGGTGCGCCATTTGCTTCACATTTGGCGCGATTGCCTGGAAATTGAACAGGCCACGCTCAGTCCTCGGTCATATCCGGCACCCGCGCGGCCATCTGCGCGCGGATGTAAGCGTCGATATGGTCGGGATCGAAGATGTGCCCGTCGAAAAAGCCATCCGGCCCCAGCACGAGGCTGGAGTTGGCGGCGCCCACGGGCGTCGGCGCCAGAAGGGCGCCTTCCACCTTGAGATTCGCGCCGGGCAGCGGCGCTCCCAGGCCGCGCAGCGCCCGCCGGTAGAGGTCCGGACGGTAGGAATCGCGTGCGATCAAGGCGTTGTGCGGAGAATGGCTGCACAGCCCCCAGCGCACCATTTGGCTGTAGAACCACAGCGCGTGGCTCTGCCAGGGGAAAGTGGCGGCCTTGGCGGCGGTGAGGAAGAAGTCATCCACCTGCACGATGCGGCCGGGCGCCACCTCCATCGCCCCACTGAGGCCCGTGAGCAGCAGCGCGGGGTCCACGTCCAGGAAGCGGGGCGCGGCGAGGATGCGGGCGAGCTCGGCGTGGTTGCCCCTCTCCGCGCACCACAGGGCGGCGCGATAGAGCGCGCGCAGGAAGGCATCCAGCGCCGCGGGGTTCTCGTCCGCCCACGGGCGGGAGACGCCGAGCACTTTCTCCGGGCTGGAGCGCCAGATCTTCGCCTTCACCGTGGCGAGATGCCCCGCGCCCCAGCGCACTGCGGCCGTGTTCCAGGGCTCGCCGGCGCAGAAGCCGTCGATCTCGCCCCGCGCCAGCGCCGCCGGCATCTGCGGCGGCGGCAGCACCACGATCTCCACATCGCGGTCCGGGTCGATGCCGCAGGCGGCGAGCCAGAACCGAAGCTCGAAATTGTGCCCGGAGAAGGAATAGACGACGCCGAACCTGAGCGCCGACAGCCCCCGCCCCCGCCGCGCGGCCACCACCCGGCGCAGGGCGCGGCCGGCGATGCCGGCATCGAGCGTCTCGTCGGCCCCAGCCTCCTCCATCTCACGCGCCACCGCGTTTGAGACCGTCACCGCATTGCCGCCCAGGCCCATGGCGATGGGCGCGATGAGCGAGGGCGAGAGCGGGAACAGGCCCAGGTTAGCCGCGATGGGCATAGGCGCGAGGATGTGCGCCGCGTCGAGCGCGCCCACCGCGAGCCGGTCGCGGATGCTGCTCCATGAGGGCTCGCGGGTGAGCGTCACCACAAGGCCCTCCTCGCGGATGAAGCCCTTCACCACCGCGCTCACCACGATGGCGCTGTCGAGCAGGGGCACGAAGCCCACCCGGATGTCGGCATCCTCGGACACGGCTAGCCCTCCAGCAATCCAGCCGCCATGACGAGGCTCTGGGCGATGTCGGCGATCTTGCGGTTCTGGTTCATGGCGGTGCTGCGCAGCAGCTTGTAGGCCGCCTCCTCCGAAAGCCCGCGCGATTTCATGAGGATGGCCTTGGCGCGGTCCACCGTCTTGCGGTTCTCCAGCTCGGTGCGCGCCTCCTCCAGCTCCCGCGCCATGCGCGAGAAGGCGTTGAAGCGGCTGATGGCCATGTCGAGGATGGGCTTCACCCGCTCCTGCTTCAGCCCGTCCACCACATAAGCGGAGACGCCCGCCTCCACCGCCGCCTCGATGGCGGCCCTGTCGGAGCGGTCCACGAACATGGCGATGGGCCGCCGCACCGAGCGCGAGAGCAGGAACATGCTCTCCAGCATGTCGCGGTTCGGATTTTCGAGGTCGATTACGATCACGTCCGGCGCCACGCGCTCGATGGTGCGCGCCACGCCCTGGATCTCATGCACCACGTCGACGCGGGTGTGCCCCGCCGCGCGCAGACCCTCCTCGATGATCTGCGCGCGAATGGCGTTTTCGTCGATGACGAGAATGGAAAGATCCGCGTCGCGCATCACGCCTTCATGCCCGAGCTTCGCACGCGGTGCCACGCCGGCACGGCCCATGCGCCCTCATCAATACACATCCCGGACATAACGCCTCGCCGCGCCCATGCGCGCAACATAGTCCCGCGCCGCCTCGGCGCCCAGCCCGCCGTGGGCGGCGGCGATGTCCACGAGCGCGCCCTCCACGTCCTTCGCCATGCGCGCGGCATCGCCGCAGACATAGACATGGGCCCCCTCCTCCAGCCACCGCCACAGCTCGGCGCCGGCCGCGCGCATGCGGTGCTGCACATAGATCTTCTCCGGCTGATCGCGGGAGAAGGCGGTGTCGAGGCGGGTCAGGTGGCCGCCCTTCAGCCACTCCTCCAGCTCGTCCCGGTAGTAGAAATCGCTGGCGGCCTGCTGCTCGCCGAAGAACAGCCAGTTGCGCCCGCGCGCACCGGTGAGCGCGCGCTGTTGGAGGAAGGCGCGGAACGGCGCGATGCCGGTTCCGGGGCCGATCATGACGACGGGCGTCTCGGCCGCCTCGGGCACCCGAAAATGGGTGGAAGGCTGGATGAACACCTCCGCCTCCTGCGCCCGGTCGGCCAGGAAGGCGGAGGCCACCCCCGCCCGCCGCCGCCCCTCGCAGGCATAGCGGACGATGGAGACGGTGAGGTCCACCTCTCCCGGCGCGGCCAGTGGGCTCGACGCGATGGAATAGAGCCGCGGCCGAAGGCGCTTGAGCGTTGCCACGAGCTCCCCCGCATCAGCCGCGCGCGGCCTGCGGCGCAGGATATCCGCGAGCTGCCGGCCCCACAGCCAGCGCTCCAGCTCCGCCCGTTCCCCGGCGAGCAGTTCGGCAAGCTCGTCGTCTCCCGCGAGGCCGGCCCACCAGCGCAGCACGTCCCCGTGGGGCCGGGCGATCTCGCAGTGGCGCTCCAGCGCCTCGCGCAGCGGCATCTCGCCCGAGGCGCCGAGGCGCACCGGCGCATCAGGAGAAAGGGAGAGCAGCTCCATGATCTCCGCCGCGAGGGCGGGATCATTGCGCGGCACGATGCCCAGCGCGTCCCCGGCCTCGTAGGCGAGGGTGCCGATGGCGAGGCCGATCTGGCGCACCTCCTTGCCGCTGCCCGGCGCATTGAGCAGGCGGTTGCGGACGATCCGGGCGGGCCGCGCCTCGCGCGGGCCCCGGGCCGGCGCCGGCCTCGGCGCGGGCGAGACCTCGGCGGAAGGGACGGCGCCGAGCATGCGCGCCGCGCTGCGCCGCCATTCGGCCACCGCCTCCTCCCCGTCCGGCTCGCAATCGGCGCGCTCCAGAAGGCGCTGGCCGCCCAGCTCCGCGAGGCGCGCGTCGAGCTTGCGGCCGAAGCCGCAGAACTGCGCGTAGGTACTGTCGCCGAAGGCCAGCACGCCGAAGCGCAGATCCTGGAGCGGGGGCGCTTCCGGCCCGCTGAGCCGCGCCCAGAAGGCGCAGCCGTTGTCCGGCGGGTCGCCGTTGCCGAAGGTGCTTGCCACGAACAGCGCGGTGCCGGCGCGCGGCAGATCCTCGGGCGCCAGCTCGTCCATGGCCGCGAGGCGCACGCCAAGCCCGGCCTCGCGCAGCGCCTCGGCAAGGGCGCCGGCCTCCGCCTCCGCCCGCCCCGTCTGCGAGGCGAAGGCGACGATGACGGGCGCATCCGCCGCCCCGCCCACCGGCATGCGGGAGAACAGGCCGGCGAAGAGGCCGTTCACCACCAGCCGCGTGGCGTCGCCCACCGGCGCCGAGGGCGGCAGCACAGGCACCTCGCGCCCTTCCGCCACCGGCTGCGCCATGAGCCCGCTGAGCATCCCCTTCAGGTAGAGCCGCTCCTCTGGCGTCAGCGCGAGGTCCAGCCCCGGCGCCACGCCCAGCAGCTCGGCGCAGGCCGAGATGGCGGAAGAGGGCGCGGCGGCCGGCATCGGCACACGCGGGGCATCAGGTACATGGGGTGCGCGCGCCATTTCCATGGCCTCCCGTTCCGGCGCGGGGCCCACCCGGGAAAGGGCCACCGCGGCGATTTTCAGTTCCGGCTGGTGGGACAGGGGGTCGACCGCATCGCTCGTCACCGCGTTGATGGCGAGGCCGTCACCGAACACGTCGTTCCAGTGGAAGGGTGCGAAGCAGGCATCCTCCGCCACCCGGTCGCTGAGCCGCGCCGGCAGCACCGCCCGCCCGCGCCGCGAGCGCACCTCCACCCGATCCCCCTCGCCGATGCCGAGCCGCGCCGCGCGCTCCGGGTGCAGTTCCAGGAACGGCCCCGGATTGAGCTTGTTGAGGGCCGCTACCTTTCCGGTCTTGGTGAGGGTGTGCCACTGATGCTGCAGCCGCCCGGTGTTGAGCACCAGCGGGAAGTCCGCGTCCTGCTGTTCCGCAGGCGGCACATGGGGCGAGGGCACGAAGCGCGCCCGCCCGTCCGGGGTCGCGAAGCGCAGCGCAGGCGTGGTGCCGTCGGCCGCAGCACGCATCGGCATATGGCGGCCGTCGTTCAGGTAACGGATGGGGTTGCGCACCGCCCCCTCGGGCGCGAGCGGCCATTGCAGCGGCCCCGCCCGCAGCCGCGCATGGCTCGCGCCCCGCAGGTCATAGCCGCTGGCGGGATTGGAGAAGCCCGCGATCTCCGCGAACACCTCGGCCGCATCCGCATAGGCGAAGGCCTCTTCATGGCCCATGGCGCGGGCCACATCGGCGATGAGCCTCCAGTCCGCCCGCGCGGCGCCTGGGGGCGCCACCGCACCGGCGGCGAGCGTGAGGGTGCGCTCCGAATTGACGAGCACGCCCTCCGCCTCCGCCCATAGGGCGCCGGGCAACAGCACATCGGCGTAGACGGCGGTCTCGGTGTCGAGGAAGGCATCCTGCACGATGACCAGCTCGGCGGCCTTCAGCGCGTCGATCACCACCTGTCGGTTCGCCACCGAGGCCACCGGATTGGTGCAGACGATCCAGCAGGCCTTGATGCGCCCCGCCTTCATCTCCTCGAACATGGCGAGGGTGCCGGTGGCCGCCTCGGGGCGGATGGTGCCGGCGGGCAGGCCCCAGCGGGCTTCGGTGAAGGCGCGGTCGGCGGCGCTGGCCACGCTGCGCTGTCCGGGCAGGCCCGGCCCCATGTAGCCCATTTCCCGCCCGCCCATGGCATTGGGCTGGCCGGTGAGGGAGAAGGGGCCGGCGCCGGGCCGGCAGATCTGCCCGGTGGCGAGGTGCAGGTTGCAGATGGCGGTGGTGTTGGCGGTGCCGTGGCTGCTCTGGTTGAGGCCCATGGTCCAGCAGGTGGTGAAGGCCTTCGCCGCGCCGATCATGCGGGCGGCCGCGCGCAGGTCCTCCTCCGTGATGCCGGTGAGGGCGGCCACGGCCTGTGGCGCGTAATCCGAAAGCTGCGCCTCCACCTCCGCCCAGCCGGAGGTGTGGCGGGCGATGAAATCCGGGTCGAGGCCGCCTTCCGCCGCCAGCAGGTGCAGCAATCCATTGAGGAAGGCGAGATCCGTGCCGGGCCGCCCCCGCAGGAAGAGATCCGCCTTCTCGGCGGTGGCGGTGCGGCGCGGGTCCACCACGATGAGCCGCGCGCCCGCCTTCACCCGGTCCATCATCCGCAGGAACAGGATGGGGTGGCAATCGGCCATGTTGGCGCCAATGACGAGAAACAGGTCGGCGGCGTCGAAATCGTCATAGGAGCCGGGCGGCGCGTCGGAGCCCAGGGAAAGCTTGTAGCCGCTGCCGGCGCTCGCCATGCACAGGCGCGAGTTCGATTCGATATGGCGCGTGCGGATGAAGCCCTTGGCCAGCTTGTTGGCGAGGTATTGCGCCTCGATGGACATCTGGCCCGAGACGTAGAAGGCGAAGGCATCCGGCCCCTCGCGGTCGATGATGTCCCGAAGCCGCCCGGCGGTGTGGGCGATAGCTTCGTCCACCGGCAGGGGAAGCTGCTCCGCCCCCCGCGCGTCCCGCACGAAGGCGCCCGTCAGCCGGCCCCTGTCGAGCGGCTCGGCGCAGGTGGCGCCCTTGGTGCACAGGCGGCCGGCATTGACCGGATGCGCCTTGTCGCCGCTCACCTTCACCACCTTGCCGTCGCGCACGTCGAGCACGATGCCGCAGCCCACCCCGCAATAGGGGCACACGCTCCGTACCTGCTCCGCCGCCTGTTTCGCGCCGCTCATGCCTGCCCCGAAACGAAAAAAGCCGCCACCGACGCTCCCGAATGCGGAAGCGCAGGTGGCGGCTTTGCCACTGGGGATCATGTCCCCCTGCCGCCGGTCCCCAACGCGAGGCCCAGCGGCGATGTCTCTTATGCCATAAATAAAACGGAAGCCGCGCGTGAACGCAAGCCCCGCCGCGCGACGGCCTACCGCCCGGCCGGTGAGGCGGCAACGTAGCGGATGGCGCGGTGAATCAATTCGGCCAGAGTGCCGACGCCGAGCTTGGCCTTGAGCTGCGAGCAGGTGTTGGCCACGGTCTTGTAGCTCACCCCCAGCTCGTCCGCGATCTGGCCATAGGCCTTGCCCTCCGCCAGCAGCGCCAGCGCCTGCAGCTCGCGCGGGGTGAGATCAGCCATGGTGCCGGGGCGGGCTCGGCTGCTCATCATCGCCACCTCCAGCGCCAAAGCATGGCTGATGTAGGGCTGGCCCTTCCGCACCTTGTCGAAGGCTTCGAGCAGGTCGGCGGCGGAGGTGTCCTTCACCAGATAGCCGGTGGCGCCCGCCTCCAGCGCACGGCTTGCGATGACCGGATCCGCATGCATCGAGAAGACCAGGATCGGCGTGCGCGCCGCCTGGGCCCGGAACCGCCGCACCAGTGAGAGCCCCGCGAGGCCGCTGCCGCTGAGCGCGAGATCCACGATCACCACATCCGGCCGCCGGCGGCGGAACAGACGATAGCCGGCGAGCGCGGTGCTCGCCGCCGTCAGCTCGCACACCCCCGCTTCCTCCAGGATGTAGCGGCACCCCTGGGCGACGATGGGGTGGTCGTCGATCAGAAGAACATTCGTCATGGTCTTGCCCCCTCCGCCGCGGGCGCATCGAGCGGAACCTCCACCTTAAGGCGAGCGCCACCCTCTTGGCCGGCTGTGAGGGCGCACCAGCCACCCAGCGCGCGCACCCGCTCGCGCATGCCGGCGAGCCCCAGCCCCTCCGAGGCGCCGCGCGGCGGACCGGCGCCCAGACCTACGCCATCGTCCTGAACGTCGAGGCGCAGCCATGCCCGGCCCTCCCCGTCCACACGCTCCGCGAGGGCAAGCCGCACGGTGCGGGCCTCGCCGTGTCGCAACGCATTGGTCACCCCTTCCTGGGCGCAGCGATACAGGGTTGCCTCCACCGCGGCGCCGTAGCCGGTGCGCAGAGGGGCTGCCTCCAGCCGGAACGCGCGCTCCGGATCGTGGCGGCGGAAGTCGGCGAGGAGGTTCTCCAGCACATCCGCCAGCGGCACGCAGCCCAGGGCGGGCGGCCGCAGGCGCCGCAGCAGGCGCCTGTTGGCCTCCTGCATCCGCGCCACGATGTCCACGAGGCTGCCGGCCCGCTCGGCGAGCCGCGGCGCCAACGCGGGCGGGGCCTGGACCGCCATGCGCGCGAGCGAATCGGAACCCGCCTTCAGGCCGAACAGCAGCGGGCCGAGCTCGTCATGCAGCTCGCCGGCGATACGGCGGCGCTCTTCTTCCTCCAGGCCCACGAGGCGGGCGCTGAGGCGGGCATTCTCCCGCCGGGCGGCGTCAAGCGCGGCAGCGAGCGCGTTCACCCCCTCCGCCGCCTCGGCCAGCTCACGCACGCGGGGCGGCGCCAGAGGCCGGACGAAGCGCGCCTGCTGAAGATCGCCCAGCGCGGCGCGAAAGCGCCCCAGCTCGCGCCGCACCCGCCCGAGCGCCACGAACAGCGCCGCGAGGATGGCCGCGTTCACCCCCACCGCCACGGCAGCGAAATCCGTCATGTCGTTCCAGACTTCCGCGACCTCGTCATCGGGCACGCCCGCCACCGTCACGTGCGCGACAGTGGCACCGCCGACGGTGACCGCCACCTCGCGAACCATCTCCTCCACGCCCACAAGCCGGGCGAACCATGCGGGCGCCCGTTCGTCGGCGGCTGGCGCACGGGCCTCTTCCGCATCGGAGATCACTCGCCCGCCGGCATCGGAAACGCTCAGCCGGACATGGCGCAGGTGACGAAGGTGGCTGGGCAGCGCCGCATCCAGCGCGCGCGGGTCCTCGGCGATGCGCTCGGCGGCCTCGCGCACCATCTGTTCGGCCATCTCGACGGAGGCCGCCATCTCGCTGCGCGCCGCCGCGCGGGCATTGAGCACGATCACCCAGCCCGCCACCAGCGCCGCCGCTGCGTTGATGGCGAGCACGATGCCGAGGACCTGCGCGCGCAGGGTTGGCACCCGCTGGCGCGCCGGCGCGGAAATGGCGCTGGCGGGCACGCGCTCTGCCCCCGCCATGCTCACCGCGCGCCCCATCCGGAGATGAAACACTCCACACGCTTCTCCCGCATTAATTCAGACTCTTATCTTATTATTATTTTCAAATGTGACGCAGACTATCGTCACGGCAACATTATACGTTTTGCCGACCCTGTATCCAGCACGAAACGCCCCTGGGGAAGGCGATGCCACGCGGCGACGTTTTCCACCTCGTCGCAAGGCCTTGGGCATTTTTCCCGGAACCGATTGCCGATTTTTCCCGTCCGAAATTGCACAAACATCGCGAGACAAGACCGGCGCAAAGCTTTCAACTCTCATCACGCCAAGAATAAATGATAAGAAAAATATAAGAATTTTGAGGATCTTGTCGCAATCGGAGGGCGACGGACTCAAGACATCGCGAGACAAAGCCCGGAGCCGCGCATGCGGCCGCGCGGCACGCGCACCTCTTCAGCAATAAGCGGCCACGACGAAGGGCCGCCCGCAGGACGGCCGACCGGCACGCGCCGTCCGTAAAGCCCAACGACACGCCGGTCGAGGAAACCCCGAGGACACGCCAGATGAACAGACTTCTGTCTTCCGCATCCCTTGTCGCCGTCACCCTCGCGCTCGCGGTGGGCGCCGCCAACGTCGCGAGGGCCAACGACAAGCTGGTTGAGCTCGCCAAGAGCGACGAGAACTGGCCCATGACGGGCAAGAATTACGACGCCAACAACTTCAGCCCTCAAAAGCAGATCAACAAGGACAACGTGGCGAAGCTGCGCCCGGCCTGGTCCTTCTCCACCGGCGTGCTCAGCGGCCACGAGGGCACGCCGCTGGTGGTGGACGGGGTGATGTATATCCACTCGCCCTTCCCCAACACCACCTTCGCGCTGGGCCTGGACGATCCCGGCCATATCCTGTGGCAGCACAAGCCCAAGCAGAACCCCACCGCCCGTGCGGTCGCCTGCTGCGATGTGGTGAACCGCGGCCTCGCCTACTGGCCCGGCGACGGCAAGACCGGCCCCCTCATCATCAAGACCCAGCTCGACGGCAACGTGGTGGCGCTGAAGGCGGACACCGGCGAAGAATACTGGAAGCTGGAGAATTCCGACATCAAGGTGGGCTCCACCCTCACCATCGCGCCCTATGTGATCAAGGACACGGTGCTGGTGGGCTCCTCCGGTGCGGAGCTCGGCGTGCGCGGCTACGTCACCGCCTATGACGTGAAGACCGGCGCCCAGAAGTGGCGCGCCTACGCCACCGGTCCCGACGAGCAGGTGATGCTCGCCGACGACTTCAACAAGGCCAATCCGCAATATGGCCAGAAGGGCCTCGGCACGAAGACCTGGGAGGGCGACGCCTGGAAGATCGGCGGCGGCACCAACTGGGGCTGGTACGCCTTCGATCCCTCCACGAACATGGTCTACTACGGCTCCGGCAATCCCGCGCCGTGGAACGAGACCATGCGTCCCGGCGACAACAAATGGACCATGACCATCTGGGGCCGCGACATCGACACCGGTGAAGCCCGGTTCGGCTACCAGAAGACGCCACATGACGAATGGGATTATGCCGGCGTCAATGTGATGATGCTGTCCGAGCAGAAGGACAAGACCGGCAAGATGCGCAAGCTTCTGACGCATCCGGACCGCAACGGCATCGTCTATACTCTCGACCGCACCGATGGCAGCCTCGTCTCCGCCGACAAGATCGACGACACGGTCAACTGGGTGAAGAAGGTGGACCTGAAAACGGGCCAGCCGGAGCGCGACCCGGAATACGGCACCCGCATGGACCATGTGGCGCGCGATGTCTGTCCCTCGGCCATGGGCTACCACAACCAGGGCCACGACAGCTACGACCCGGCACGCCAGACCTTCTTCATGGGCATCAACCACATCTGCATGGATTGGGAGCCCTTCATGCTGCCCTACCGGGCGGGCCAGTTCTTCGTCGGCGCGACGCTGAACATGTATCCCGGCCCCAAGGGCGACCGGCAGAACTACCTCGGCCTCGGCCAGGTGAAGGCCTATGACGCCATCAACAACAAGTACAAGTGGGAGGTGATGGAGCGTTTCGCGGCCTGGGGCGGCACGCTCGCCACCGCCGGCGGCGTGATGTTCTACGGAACGCTCGACGGCTTCATCAAGGCCCGCGACAGCGACACCGGCAAGCTGCTCTGGAAGTTCAAGCTGCCTTCCGGCGTCATCGGCCATCCCATGACCTACACGCACAACGGCGTCCAGTATGTCGCCATCTATTACGGCGTGGGCGGCTGGCCGGGCGTGGGCCTGGTGTTCGATCTCAACGACCCCACCGCCGGCCTCGGCTCCGTGGGCGCGTTCAAGAACCTCCAGCACTACACCCAGATGGGTGGCGGCGTGATGGTGTTCTCGCTCGACGGCAAGGGCCCCTACGACGACCCGAACGTGGGCGAATACGCCTCCGGCGGCTGACCCCCACCGCCGATGCCGGCCGCCGCTCGCCCTCGGCGGCGGCCGGTCCCTCTCGCGTCACATTCCGCAGCGCCGGCCCCGCGGCCACTGGCGCAGGCGAACCTCACGAGGAGGCGTCCATGCCCCGTATCGCATCTTCCACCGGCACCGCCCTCGCCGTCGTGCTCGGCACCGCGCTTGCCGCCACCGCGACGGTGGCCGCCCAGTTCGCTCCGACCAATGACAGGGGCGAGGCCAAGACCACCGAAACCACTGTGGCGCAGGCCGCCGCCGGCACCCTGCGCATCTGCGCCTCCGAGGTGGAGGCGCCCTTTTCCCAGAAAGGCGGCGAGGGCTTCGAGAACCGCATCGCCAAGGTGCTCGCGCAGGCCATGGGCCGCGAGGCGGTGTTCGTCTGGTCGGGAAAACCGGCCATCTACCAGGTGCGCGACGGGCTCGACAAGAACCTGTGCGACGTGGTGATGGGCGTGGATACCGGAGATGCCCGCGTGCTCTCCTCCAGGCCCTATTATCGCACGAGCTATGTATTCGTGACGAAGGCCGACAGGAACGTCTCGACCGGTGACTGGCAGGACCAGCAGATCAAGGATCTCGGCCGGTTCGTCATCCGCTTCTACTCGCCTGGCGAGACCATGCTGAAGAAGCTCGGCAAGTATGAGGACAATGCGGCCTATCTCTACGGCCTCGTGAACTTCCGCTCGCCGCGCAACCAGTATGTGGAGATCCCCGGCGAGCGCATGGTGAGCGAGGTGGCGAAGGGCGACGCCGACATCGCCTTCGCCTTCGCTCCGGAGGTGGCGCGCTATGTGAAGGCCTCCCCCGTGCCCCTGCGCATGACGGTGGCGACCACCGACCTCTCCCGCTTCGACGGCACCCCCATTCCGCTCCACTACGACCAGTCCGTGGCGGTGCGCAAAGGCGACGAGGCGCTGCTGAAAGAGGTGGACGCGGCGCTGGTGAAGGCACGGCCGCAGATCGACGCCATCCTGGTCGAGGAAGGCATTCCCCTGCTGAAGCCCAACAGCTGACCCGGCTTCCGCTTCTGCCCCCAAAAGCTCCGGTTTCAAGACATGCGCGACTTCTGCTGGATCAAGCTCGCCACCCGAGGCCTCATCGCGAGCATCGCGGTGCTCGGCTGCGCCATCACCGCCCAGGCGACGCTCAATTTCACCCACACCATCACCGGCCAGCCCCTGGACCTTTCCGAGGCGCCGCCGGAAGGGCGCGACACCGAGGCAGTGAAGGTGTTCCTCGCCACCGGCAAGAACATCTACCTGGAGAACGAGAGCTGCCTGCCCAAGGGCAAGGACCTGTTTCTCTCCATGTGCTCGGGCTGCCATGGCCACTATGGCGAGGGCAAGATCGGGCCCGGCCTCAACGACGCTTATTGGACCTATCCCAAGAACATGACCGACCAGGGCCTGTTCGAAACCATCTTCGGCGGCGCCAACGGCCAGATGGGGCCCATGTACGGTGCCCTCACCCTGGACGACATGCTGCACGTGATGGCCTGGGTGCGCCACGTCTACAAGGACGACCCGCAGGAGGCCATCTGGCTCACCCCCGCGCAGCGCGCCGCCTTCAAGCCCTTCGACGGACACAACGATCACACCCCGCCCATTGAGCAGGCGCCGGTGTGCAAGGCGAGCGCCGCCACCGCGGCTAGCCTCAATTCGGAAACGGGAGGAACCAAGCAGTGAGCCAATTCCATCGCCTTCGCCGCGCCTTCGCCCGCCCGGCGCTGACCGCCATCGCCGCCGCCGGCACGGTTCTCGCCGCCTCCGGCGCCTTCGCCTACGACGGCACCAGCTGCCGCGCGCCGGGGGACTGCTGGGAGCCGAAGCCCGGCTACCCCGACAAGGTCGCGGGCTCGAAGTATGACCCCAAGCACAGCCCGACGGAGCTGAACAAGCAGTCCCAGTCCATCGCCGCGATGGAGGAGCGCAACAAGAAGCGCGTCGAGTATTTCCAGAAGACCGGCAAGTTCGTCTACGACGTGAGCAAGATCCCCACGAACTGACGACCGCCGCGCCCGACCCCCACCAGCAGGGCAGAAGCCTGAACATTTTCTGCCGGGCAATCCTCCGATGGATGGTGGGCCAACTGGCGCGGCCCGCCGGAGTGCGAGCAGGTCCCTCGCGACCTTTCCGCCCCGGCCGGCTGCGCCTTTTTTCCCGCGCTCAGCCTGCGCGGGGAGCATGCGGGACAAGAACGGACATGGAAACCGACCAGGACATGGACGCCGCCGCCGGCACCGATGCCACCCTCACCGAATGGCGTTCCCGCGCCCGCGCCTTCGAGCGCGAGGTGGGGAAGGTGGTGCTGGGGCAGGAGCGGGTCATCCGCCTCCTCGCCATCGCCGTCTTCGCGCGCGGCCATGTGCTGCTGGAGGGCGACGTGGGCGTGGGCAAGACCACGCTGCTGCGCGCCATGGCGCGCGCCATCGGCGGCGCCTATGCGCGGGTGGAGGGCACCATCGACCTCATGCCCACGGATCTCGTCTACGACGCGCGCATTGCCGACGACGGCCGCCCGCGCATCGATCCCGGCCCGCTGCTGAAGCGCGGAGCCGACCTCTCCATCTTCTTCTTCAACGAGATCAACCGCGCCCGGCCGCAGGTGCATTCCCTGCTGCTGCGGCTGATGGCGGAAGGCTCCGTCTCCGCCTTCGGCCGGGACGAGCATTTCCCCCACCTCCAGGTGTTCGCGGACCGCAACCGCGTGGAGCGGGAAGAGACCTTCGAGCTGCCCGCCGCCGCCCGGGACCGCTTCTTCATGGAGGTACAGGTGGCGATGCCGGAGGATCGCGAGGCCCGCCGCGCGCTCATCTTCGATCCCCGCTTCCACGACACCGACCGGCTCATCGGCGAGGTGGGCGAGGGCCTGCTGGACCATCGCCGCCTCGGCGCCGTCGCCCGCCTCATCCAGCAGAGCGTGCACGCCAGCCCCGCCATCGCCGACTACACCATCGCCTTGTGGGATGCGGTGCGCGCGCCGCACAAGGCCGGCATCACTTTGCCAGAGGTGCGCATGGAGCGCCTGGTGCAGGGTGGAGCGAGCCCGCGCGGCCTCTCCTTCCTGGTCCGCGCGGCGCGCGTGCGCGCCTGGCTGGAAGGGCGCGACATGGTGGTGCCGGAGGACCTGCGCGCCGTGTTCCCGGAGGTGATGGCCCACCGCATCTTCCTCGATCCGGTCTACGAGATGCGACGGGACATGCTGGCGGGCGCGCTCTGCCGCGCCGCCTTCGAGACGGTGCCGGTGCCATGACCGGCACCGCCCCGGCCGACAGCGATCCGCGCGCCATTCCCGTGCTGCCCTATGCGCTGCGCTGGCGCCCGCGCGGGCAGGCGCCCGGCGCGCACCCGGCCGCCGGGCGCGGCGGGGAAGGGCTGTTCCAGGGCCTCGTGCCGCTGCTGGCGCAGGCGGACCCCCGCCGCATCGACATCCGCGCCAGCCTGCACGATCCGTTCGAGGCGATCCACGCCCGCGCCTTCGCCCCCCGCCGCGCCGCCACGGTGGCCGTGATGCTGGACCTGTCCGGCTCCATGGGCTTCGGCGGCGTGCGCAGCGAGGTGGCGCAGCTCGCGGCCACGGTGGCCGCCTCCGCCCATGCCTGCGGCGACGCCTTCTGCCTCCTCGCTGCCGACGCCGCGCCGCGGCCGGAGCTGCACATTCCCCCCACCCGCCGCCGGGGCCTCGCCGGCGAGGTACGCGCCCGCATCGCCTCCGCCACCTGCGCGGGAGCGAGCGGCCGGGGCCTCGCCGCGACAGCGGAGCACCTGCCGCGCGGCCGCGCACTCGTGTTTCTCATCTCCGATTTCCTGATGCCGGAGGCGGACATCACCGCCGTGCTTGATTCTCTCTGGCGGCACCAGATCATCCCCGTGGTGGCGCGCGACAGCCGGGCGGAGAACGCGCTGCCGCCCTTCGGCCTCCTCGACCTTCAGGACGCGGAAACCGGCCGCCGCCGCCTTGTGGTGATGCATCCGCGCCTGCGTGCACGCTGGCAGGCGCAGGCCGCGGCACGGCGCGCAGCGCTCGATGCCCTCTTCGCGGCGCGCGGCGCCGCGCCCTTCCACCTCGTCGACCGGTTCGACCCCGATGCGCTGCTCGACCATCTCGCGCGCCGCTAGGGCGCTCACCCTTTCAGGGGCTCTGGTGCTGGCGCCGGTCGTCGCGGCGGCGGACCTCACCGTCCGGACCCCGCGCGCCTTCGGCTACGTGCTCGGCGACACGCTCACCCTGGAAGCGCTGATCCGTCTCGACCCCGGCACGCGCCTCGATCCCGCAAGCGTGCCGCAGCCGCACCGCGTTTCGAGCTGGCTCGACCTCGTGGCCGTGGATGTCACCCCCGCACCGACCGCCGAGACCGAGGGACCCTTTCGCCTGCGGATGACCTACCAGAGCTTTTACGCCGCGCTGGAACCTCGCGCGCTGGAGATCCCGGCCGTTACACTCACCGTCCGCGACGCCGCGGCACGGCGGGAATTGATCGTGCCGCCCTTCCGCTTTGTCACCTCGCCCCTGCGCGAGCTGGCGCCGAGCACCGGCGGCAACCCGCTGGCCCTGCAACCGGACATTCCCCCTTCGCCCTTCCCCCTTCGCCCCGAGGCGGAACGGGCGGGGCTCGCGGCGGCAGTCCTGGCCCTGACGGGAACGGGGCTGGCGGTGGCGCGGGGCTGGCGCCCCTTCTGCCGTCGTCGCCGGCCGTTCGATGCGGCGGCACGCGCCATCCGCAGGCCGGGCGCGCCACAGGATGCGGCGGCCTATCTTTCCGCTCTCGTCGCCCTGCACCGCGCCTTCGATGAAACCGCCGGCCGCCGCCTCCTGGCGGAGGACATCGCCGATTTCCTCTCCCGAGCGCCGCATCTCGCGGAGCGGCAGGCGGACGTGGCGCGCCTGTTCGAGGCCTCGCGCATCGCCTTCTTCGGGGCGGGCGCCGAGGCGGCCATGGCGCGGCTTTCGCCACCGGAGCTTATCGCCCTCGCCACCCGCCTCGCGCAGGCGGAGCGGCAGGGGCCCGCGCGAATCGCGGAGGGCGCGGCATGACGGCGGGCTTCGACGGATGGGCCGACGACCTCGGAACCGGCCTCGCCGTGGACCACCCGCTGGCGCTCCTGATGCTCGCGCTTTGCCTGCTGCCGCTGCTCGCCGGCCCCTTTCGTGGCGCCATGACACCCGGCCTCGCGCTCGCCCCGCGCGACGGGCTTTCCAACGCGGCAAGCCTCGCGCTGAAGGCGGCCGGCGTGGTGGCCATCGGCGCGCTGGTGCTGGGCCTTGCCGGGCTGCATCGCAGGGCGCAGAGCATCACCCGCATCGGCAGCGGCGCGAACCTGATGCTGCTGCTCGACCGCTCCGCGAGCATGGACACCACCTTCGCCAACCGGCAGCCGGGGCAGGGCGAGGAATCGAAATCCGCCGCCGCCAAGCGCCTGCTCACGGAATTCCTCGCGCGCCGGCCCGCCGACCGCATGGGCGTCGCCGCCTTCTCCACCTCGCCCATGCCGGTGCTGCCGCCGAGCGACCACCGCGATGCGGTGGCGGCCGCCATCGCCGCCATCGATCGGCCGGGGCTCGCGCTCACCGACGTGGGGCGCGGCCTGGCGCTGGCGCTGGAGGCCTTCCGGGACGAGCCGGCCGAAGGCAACGACGCCGTGCTGCTGGTGTCCGACGGCGCGGCCCTCATCGACCCGCACGTGCAGGCCGCCGTGCGCGATGCCCTGAAGCGGCGGCCGGTGCGGCTCTACTGGCTGTTCCTGCGCACCGCCGGCGCGCGCGGCATCTTCGACCGCCCCGAGGCCCCCGGCGAGGACACGCCGCAGGTGATGCCCGAGCGCCACCTGAACATCTTCCTCGCCAGCCTCGGCGTGCCCTATCGCGCGTTCGAGGCGGGCAACCCCCAGGCGGTGGCCGACGCCATCGCCGAGATCGACCGACAGGAGAGCCGGCCCGTGCTCTACGCCGAGCGCGTGGCGCGGCGGGACCTCGCCGGGCCCTGCTACGCGGCGGCCGCCTGCGCCCTCGCCTTCCTCACCGCCGCCAAGCTCGCGGAGCGTCGGCTCGATGCCCGCCTGCCAACGGTGGGAACGCCCCCTCACGGGAGGACCACGGCATGACGACGGCATCCGCCGCTCCCGCATGGCGCCGGCCCGCGCGGCACGCCCTGCGGGCTATGCTCGCGCTCGTGATTCTGGCGGCGCTCGCCGCGCTCGTGGTGCTGGGGCTGCGGCTCTCCACCCACATGCGTGGCAATACGAACATCGCCGCGCTTGCCGCCGGCCGCGACGTGCCAGTGAACACCGATGCGGCGCCGCGCCTGCTGCTGGCGCGCGCGCACTTCCTCATGGTGCGTGACCGGCTGGACGAGGCGCAGCCGCTGGTGGACCTTCTCGCCCGCCGCGACCAGGGCCCCCTGGCCGTGGCCGGGCTCTACGACCTCGGCAATGCGCGGCTCGCCCGCGCCATCGCGCATCTGGAGCGCATGGAGATCGATCCCGCCGTGCCCCAGGTCCGGCTGGCGAAGGCCGCCTATCGCGCGGCCCTCGCCCGCGCGCCGGAGTTCTGGAACGCCAAGTACAACCTGGACGTGGCGCTGCGCCTCGTGCGCGATTTCCCGGAGCTCGACCGGGAGCCGAAGGACGAGCCGCAGCAGGCGCCGAAGCGGGTGTGGACGGACCTTCCCGGCCTGCCCAAGGGGTTGCCCTGATGCCCGCCCCTCTCCGCCACGCCGACCCGCGCGCGCTCGCGTTGGGCACCGCCCTTCTCCTCGCCCTCGTGGCGCTGCTCGTGCCGCCGATGGCGGCGCCCGGCAGCGCCTATCGCCTGGTGGCCATCGTCGATGTCACCGGCTCCATGAACGTGCGCGACGCGGGAGAAGGCGGGCATCCCGCCTCGCGGCTGGAGGCGGTGAAATCCACCCTGCGCGACCTCGCCGCGCGGCTGCCCTGCGGCTCTCGGCTCGGGCTCGGCATCTTCACGGAGCGGCGCAGCTTCCTGCTGTTCGAGCCCATCGACACCTGCGCCGATTTCGCCCCGCTCGACGGCGCCATAGCCGCCCTCTCCTGGCGCATGGCCTGGGAGGGCGACAGCTATGTGGCGCGCGGGCTCTATTCCGCCATCGATCTCGCCACGCCTCTTGATGCCGACCTTATCTTCTTCACTGACGGACAAGAGGCGCCGCCCCTGCCCCACTCCGGCATCCCGCCGTTCTCCGGCGAACGCGGCAGGGTGGGCGGCCTCCTCGTCGGGGTCGGCGGCCCGCTGCCGGCGCCCATTCCCCGGTTCGACAATTTCGGGCGCGAGGCGGGCTTCTACGGCCCCGCCGACGTGCCCCAGGAGAACCGGCACGGCCCGCCGCCGGACAATGCCGATGCGCGCGAAGGCTGGCATCCGCGCAACGCCCCCTGGGGCGCTGAAAGCGCCGCCGGGGAGGAGCACCTGAGCGCCATGCGGCCCGATCATCTGCGCGCCCTCGCCGCGGCCACCGGGCTCGCCTACACGCCGCTGCGCCCGGCCGGAACGCTGCTGGAGGCGCTGGAGACGGCCGCCCGGCCCCGGCCGGTCGCCGCCACCCGCGCGCTCGCGCCCGTGCCCGCCGCGCTCGCCCTGGCTTTGCTTGCCGGCATCTACGGGGCGCCCCTCGTTCTTTCGCTTCGCCACAGGAGGACAGCCTCGCCATGACCGCCCGCCCCTCACGCCGCCTCGCCCTCTGGTGCGCCCTTGCCTGCGTCCTCGTTGGCCTGCCCGCCCACGCCCACGGGCCAACCCCCCAGAAGGCGGAGGAGACGATGGTGATCGATGCCCCGCCGGAAGCCGTGTGGAAGCTGCTGGGCGACTTCGGTGCCATCGCTTCCTGGCATCCGGACGTGAAGGCGGCAAGCGCCACCGGCAGGGAGCCCGGCGCGGAACGGGTGCTGGTGCTGGAGAAGGGCGAGATCACCGACGGGCTGGACGAGATCGACCCCGCCGCGCGCCGCATCGCCTACCGTCTCTCGAAGGAGAATGTGGAGGCGTTTCCCGTGAGCTTCTACACCGCGACGCTTACGGTGGACGACGCTGGTGGCGGCAGGAGCAAGGTGGAATGGGCGGCGCGGCTCTACCGTGGCGACACCAGCAATTTCCCGCCCGACGAACTGAACGACGAGGCCGCCACCACCGCCATGTCCTCTTTTTTCGCCCATGGGCTGAAGGGCCTGAAGACCAAGGCCGAGAGCCGCGTGGCTGGCAGCGCGGCCCCGGCCGGCCGATGAGCCGCGCAGGCACGGCCGTCGCCGGCCTGTTGCTCTGTGTGCTCGCCTGGGAGCCGGCCTCCGCCGCGCGGCTGCTGGTGGTGTGCCAGGGCGGCAACGAGGTGCGCATCGTGGACCCCGACGCACCTGCCGCCGCCCGCGGCATTCCGGTGCCCAGGGCCCCGGCGGCGATCGCCCTCGCCCCCGGCGGCGGCGCCTATGTCACCCACCCCGATGCCGGGCTGGTAACGCGGATCGACATCGAACGGGCTGAGGTGACGGCTTCCGCGCCCGTCGGCGGCCAGCCGTTCGGCATCGTGGCCGATCCGGACGGAACCTCGCTCTATGTGGGCGACTGGAGCGCGGATCGCGTGCGCCGGCTCGATGCGAAGACCTTCGCGGAAACAGGACGCGTGGCGGTGGGACGCGCGCCCGCCGGGCTCGCTATCGACGGACGACGACGCGAGCTCTACAGCGCCGACCGGGAAAGCGGTGCCGTCAGCGTCATCGACCTTGCGACCTTCGCGCACGTCGCCTCGGTACCGGCTGGGGAAGGACCCTACGCCTTCGACGACGCCGACGACCCGAGCCGGCTCCGCGTGGTGAGCGTGCGCAGCGGGGAGCTGGTGGAGATCGACAAGGCGAAGAGAATTTCCACGCGCGAGCCGGTCGGCCGCATGCCC
The DNA here is from genome assembly GCF_043195015.1 of Xanthobacter sediminis. NCBI lineage: Bacteria > Pseudomonadati > Pseudomonadota > Alphaproteobacteria > Hyphomicrobiales > Xanthobacteraceae > Xanthobacter > Xanthobacter sediminis. The sequence continues at coordinate 161,201 of NZ_JBAFWH010000009.1, forward strand.
TATGGCGTCGCCAGCGATCCGCGCACCAGAGAAGTGGTGGTGGCCAACCAGCAGTCGGGCAGCCTGACACTTCTATTAGCCGACAAATCTGTATCCAGCCGCACGTTGCGCGTGGGGGGCTCGCCCGAAGCAGTACAGATAGAGTCTGAAAGGCGCCGCGCCTATGTGACGGATTGGTTTGCCGACAAAATAATTATCGTCGATCTTGACGCGTTTCGCGTCGCGGATCGGATTTCCGTCTGCAAGGGGCCGCGCGGCCTCGCGCTCCTGCCCTGAGCAGGCCGACGATGGGGGATCAGCTCTGCGGCCGATCCAGCGCCGCGATCGCGATCATCATCACGATCCCGATCAGCATGATGGTGACGACCGTCTGCATCCGCACGCTCCGTCGCCCCCCGTGGCACGAAGGATATATGAGGGCGGCCCGATGTTGCAGCGCACAAAACGCCGCGCGCCCCCGCGCCGGGCGCAGGAGCCGGCGGTAGCATTCGCCGTCCCGGAGCACTGAAGAAGGGAGCCGAGGGGATGCGAGGGCCTTGCCCACGAAGGAGAGCGCCGCTCCGGGCGGAACTCGGCCGATGCGCCATCCCCGCGCCACGCCCGAGCGTTCGTCCCCATTCTCACGACGGAACAGGGCGGCGCACCAAGCGCCCGCGGAATCTGCCCCATGAAAGGCGCCCCTGCTCGATGCCGCCTACAGGTGGCGATCCTCATAGGCGATGGTCTCGTCGATCAGCGCCCGCCAGACCGCGCGAGCCACGCCGTCAGGCAGCCCCTCGGCGCGGCCCAGGGCTTCCACGTGCGCCAATACCTCGTCCACCCGATCCACCAGCAGGGCGGGGATGCCCGCCTCGCGCTTGATGCGCACCACGCCCTCCACCACGCCGAAGCGCTCCACCAGGAGGGCGATGAGGCGCGCGTCGATCTCGTCGATGCGGCGGCGCGCCTCCTCCAGGGCGGGCGGAGCCTCGTTCAGCCCCGCCACCACAGGTCCTCCACCGGGAAGCGGCCGGCCGCCTCCTCGATGACCTCGGCGAGGGAGAACAGGGTGGTTTCCTCGAACGGGCGGCCGATGAGCTGGAGGCCCAGCGGCAGGCCATCCGCCGAGAGGCCCGCAGGCACCGAGATGCCCGGCAGGCCGGCCATGTTCACCGTCACGGTGAAGACGTCGTTGAGATACATCTCCACCGGATCGGCCTTCACCTTCTCGCCGATGCCGAAGGCGGGAGAGGGCGTGGCCGGGGTGAGCACCGCATCGACGCCGGCGGCGAAGGCGTTGTCGAAGTCACGCTTGATGAGGGTGCGCACCTTCTGGGCGCGCAGGTAATAGGCATCGTAATAGCCGGCCGAGAGCACATAGGTGCCGATCATGATGCGGCGTCGCACCTCCGGGCCGAAGCCGGCGGCGCGGGTGTTCTCGTACATCTCCACTACGTCCTTGCCGGGCACGCGGACGCCGTAGCGCACGCCGTCATAGCGCGCGAGGTTGGAGGAGGCTTCCGCCGGGGCGACGATGTAATAAGCCGGCAAAGCGTACTTGGTGTGCGGCAGGGAGATGTCGACCACCTGAGCGCCGGCATCCTCCAGCCACTTGGCGCCCTGCTGCCACAGCGCGTCGATCTCGTCGGACATGCCATCCATGCGATACTCGCGGGGGATGCCGATCTTCTTGCCCTTCACCGAGGCGCCCACCGCCTGCTGGTAGTCCGGCACGGGCCGGTCCACGCAGGTGGAATCCTTGGGGTCGTAGCCGGCCATGGAGCGCAGCAGCAGCGCCGCGTCGTTCACCGAGCGGGCGAAGGGGCCCGCCTGGTCCAGCGAGGAGGCGAACGCCACGATGCCCCAGCGCGAGCAGCGCCCGTAGGTGGGCTTGATGCCGACCGTGCCGGTGAAGGCCGCCGGCTGGCGGATGGAGCCGCCGGTGTCCGTGCCCGTGGCGCCCGCGCACAGGAACGCCGCCACCGCCGAAGCCGAGCCGCCGGACGAGCCGCCGGGCACCAGCGGCGCCTGGTCGCCATCGCGGCGCCAGGGCGACACCACCGGGCCGAAGGACGAGGTCTCGTTGGACGAGCCCATGGCGAACTCGTCGTTGTTGAGCTTGCCGAGCAGCACCGCGCCGTCGCGCCACAGGTGGGCGGAAACGGTGGATTCGTACTGCGGCACGAAGTTCTCGAGGATCTTGGAGCAGGCGGTGGTGCGCACCCCCTGGGTGCAGAACATGTCCTTCACGCCGAGCGGGATGCCCTCGAGCGGGCCGGTGTCGCCGGAGGCGATGCGCGCGTCGCTCTCCTGCGCCATCTTGAGCGCGATCTCGGGCGTTTCCAGCACATAGGCGTTGAGGTGGCGCGCCTCCGCCATGGCCTTGAGGTAAGCCTCGGTGAGCTCGACGGAGGTGAATTCGCCCTCGGCCAGCCCCTCGCGGGCCTCGGTGAGGGTGAGCTGGGTCAGATTGGTCATTCCACCACCTTCGGCACGGTGAAGAAGCCGCCCTCGGCATCCGGCGCGTTGGCGAGCACCTTTTCGGGATAGTGGCCGTCGGTGACCACGTCGTCGCGCATGGGCAGCTCCAGGGGCACCACCCCCGTCAGGGGCTCGACGCCGGAGACGTCGAGATCGGCCAGCTGCTCCACGAAGTCGAGGATGGCGTTGAGTTCATTCTGGAGGTGGCCAAGCTCCTCGTCGCGCACCGCGATGCGCGCGAGATGGGCCACCCGGCGGACGGTCGCCTGATCGACGGACATATGACGCTCCCAAAAGCTGAGGGCCGCTATAGCAAGGGGGCCGGCGCGGTGGAAGGGTAAAGCCCCAGCCGCTCGCATCCGCCGCAGCGCACCTACCCCTCCCGCACCACATCCAGGAACTGCGCCCCGTAGCGCGCGAGCTTCGCCTCGCCGACGCCGGAGATGGCGCCGAAATCCATCATGGAGTGCGGGCGGGCGCGGACGATCTCCATCAGCGTGGCGTCGTGGAAGATCACATAGGGCGGCACGCCCTGGGCGCGGGCCAGCTCCAGCCGCAGCGCCTTCAGGCGCTGGAACAGGCCCTCGTCGCCGGCATCGGAGAGCGCGGTCCGCGGCGGGCGCTGGCCGGCGGCGGCGCGCGCCGCGCGGGCCGCTTTGGCGCGCACCTCCACCTTCAGCTCCACGCGCTCCGCGCCGCGCAGCACGGGGCGGCACTTCTCGGTGAGGGTCAAGGTGCCGTGGCCTTCGACGTCCACCGCCAGCAGGCCCATGGCGACGAGCTGGCGCACGATGGCGCGCCATTCATCCCGCGAGAAGTCCTTGCCGATGCCGAAGGTTGTGAGCTGGTCGTGGCCGAATTTCAGCACCTTCTCGTTGCTCTGGCCCAGCAGCACATCGATGACGTGGCCGGCGCCGAAGCGCTCGCGGGTGCGGTAGACACAGGAGAGCAGCTTCTGCGCCGCCTCGGTGCCGTCGAAGGTCTTGGGCGGGTCGAGGCAGGTATCGCAATTGCCGCAGGGCTCGGCCAGCGTCTGCCCGAAATAGGAAAGCAGCACCTGCCGCCGGCATTGCGCCGTCTCGGCGAGGCCGAGCAGGGCATCGAGCTTCTGCCGCTCCACGAACTTGCGCGCCTCCGGCGCATCGGAAGCGGAGACGAACTGGATCAGCTTCGCCACATCCTCCACCCCGTAGAGCATCAGCACCTCGGAGGGCAGGCCGTCGCGGCCGGCGCGGCCGGTCTCCTGGTAGTAGGCCTCGATGCTCTTGGGCAGGTCGAGATGCACCACGAAGCGCACGTCCGGCTTGTCGATGCCCATGCCGAAGGCCACCGTGGCCACCATCACCACCCCCTCCTCCTTCAGGAAGCGGTCCTGGTGGCGGGCGCGGGTGTCGGTGTCGAGGCCGGCATGGTAGGGCAGCGCGGTGAGGCCCTGGGTCGCCAGCATCTCGGCGGTGGCCTCCACCTTGGCGCGGCTCATGCAGTAGACGACCCCCGCCTCGCCCTCGTGCTCCCTCAGGAAGGCGTGGAGCTGGGCCTTCGGGTTGTTCTTGGGCACGATGCGGTAGCGGATGTTCGGCCGGTCGAACGAGGAGAGGAACACCCGCCCCTCCTCCAGCGACAGCCGCTCCACGATCTCGCGGCGGGTCGGCACGTCGGCGGTGGCGGTGAGCGCGACCCGCGGCACACCCGGAAAGCGCTCATGCAGCACCGTGAGCTGGCGGTATTCGGGCCGGAAATCGTGCCCCCACTGCGACACGCAATGCGCCTCGTCGATGGCGAACAAGGCGATGTGGGCACCGGAGAGCAGGTTCAGGAACGAGTCGGTGAGCAGCCGCTCGGGCGCGACATAGAGCAGGTCGAGCTCGCCGGCGGCGAGGGCACGCTCCACCTGCCGCGCCTCCCCCGGCGGGAGCGCGGAATTGAGTGCCGCCGCCCGCACGCCGAGCTGGCGCAGCGCCTGCACCTGATCGTGCATCAGCGCGATGAGCGGGGACACCACGATGCCCGTGCCCGGCCGCACCAGCGCCGGAACCTGATAGCACAGCGACTTGCCGCCGCCTGTGGGCATCAGCACCAGGGCGTCGCCGCCGGCGACGACGTGCTCCACGATCTCCTGCTGCGGGCCGCGGAAGGCGTCGTAGCCGAAGACCTGACGCAGGACGTGGAGAGGTTCGGGCGAGGGCTGGACTGGGCTGGCCATGGCGGAGTTATAGGCGCGCCGCCGAGTCGCGCAAACGGGCGCGGCGCCGATCACCCCTCGGTCCCTCTCCCGCGCGGGATGAGGGACCGAGGCCAGGATGAACTCAGACCTCGAACGTCTCGCCGCTCGCCGGCACCACCACCTTCACGGGATGGTTCTCCAGGGCCTTCACGAAAGCGGAGGGCTCCTGCACCAGGATGGGGAAGGTGCCGTAATGGCAGGGCACCACCACCTCGACGCCCGGCAGGAAGCGCTTCACGGCCAGCGCGGCCACCTCCGGCCCCATGGTGAAGCGGTCGCCGATGGGCAGGATAACCACCTTCGGCGCGTGGATCTCGCACAGCAGCGCCATGTCGGAGAAGATGTCCGTGTCGCCCATGTGCCACACGGTGGGCTCGCCCGGCGCCTTCACGATGAGGCCGGTGGGGTTGCCGAGATATTCGGAGGGCGCGCCGGGGCCGCCCGAAGAATGGTCCGCGCGCACCATGGTCACGGTGAAGCCGCCCATGTCCACCGTGCCGCCGGTGTTCATCATCACGTTGGTGCCGCCGCAGCCCTTGGAGGCGAGGAAGGCGCACACTTCCGGATTGGTCACCACCGGGATCTCGGTGCCCGCGTCGGCCGCGTCCTCGACGATGGAGATGGTGTCGCCGATATGGTCCGAATGACCGTGGGTGAGCAGGATGTGGGTGGCCCCGCGGGTGGCGTTCTCCACGCCGGAAACGAAGCTCGGATTGCCGGTGTAGAAGGGATCGATGAGCACGCCCTTGCCCGCGAAATCGAGCCGGAAAGCCGCGTGGCCGAACCAGGTGATCTTCATGGAAATGCGCCCTTTTTTGAAATTGCGCCCTTGGCTGCGCCCCCGGACGGAGCGGGCCGGCGCGGCGCCGGCCCTGACGAATGGCGCGGAGTATCCGGGAAGCGCGCGCCCCGCGCAACGGCCCTTTCGCCCGCCTCCGGCGCCATGGCCGCGCGGCCGTGCCCATGGTAGCGAGGAGCGATGAGCGAAGCTTCCCTCCCCGCCCCCATCGGCCCGCTGGCCGATCTCGCCGCCCTGCTGCCGGAGCGCGGCGGCCTTCTCGGCCTCGACCTCGGCACCAAGACCATTGGCGTTGCCACCTGCGACCCCGACCGCCGCCTCGCGACCGTGGTGGAGACCGTGCGGCGGACCAAGTTCACGGCCGATGCCCAGCGCGTGCTGGCGCTCGCGGCCGAGCGGCGGGCGGTGGGCTTCGTGCTGGGCCTGCCCCTCAACATGGACGGAACGGAGGGCCCCCGCGCCCAGGCCACCCGCGCCTTCGCGCGCAATTTCGCGAAGATGACGCCGCTGCCCATCGCCCTGTGGGACGAGCGCCTGTCCACCGCCGCGGTGGAGCGCGCCCTGATCTCTGCCGACGTGAGTCGGGCAAAGCGCGCCCAGGTGGTGGACCAGCACGCTGCCGCCTTCATCCTCCAGGGGGCGCTCGATTTCCTCGACCGGCTGGCGCCGGACGAGAACGAAGACGGATTGCCGGCCGAAGACTGATTCGGACACCATCCGTACCCGCGCCGTTCGCGCCCGGGGGGGGCGGAGCGTCCCATTCCGGGACGCTCCGCGGCTACTTCTTCAGCAGCGCCGCCACCTCGCCATCGAGCCGACCCGCGAAGCCGCTCACCTCCCCGGCGACCCGCCGCACGACAAGGGCCGACTCCCGCGTCTCGCCCATGGCGTCGGAGACGCCGGTAATCATCCGACTGACGGAGCGGTTCGTGGCGGCCTGCTCCTCCACGCCCGACGAGACGTGGGTGAAGGCCTCACTCAGCTGGCGCACCTTGGCGGTGATCTCGGAGACGGCGCCCGATGCGGTCTGGCTTTCCGCCTGCACCTCGCCCACCAGCCGGCGGATGTCCTTGGTGGCGTTGGCGGTCTGCACCGCGAGCGCCTTCACCTCCTGGGCCACCACGGCAAAGCCCCGGCCGAGCTCGCCCGCCCGCGCCGCCTCGATGGTGGCGTTGAGGGCGAGCAGGTTGGTCTGCCCCGCGATCTGCTCGATGAGGGCGGTGACCTGGCCGATGCGCTCCATGCTCTGCGACAGGCCGGAAACCCGCTGGTCGGCGGCTGCCGCGGTTTCCGCCACATTGCCCGACAGGCCCGACATCTCGCCGATGCGCCGGTTGATCTCGTCGAACGAGGCGGACATCTCCACCGCGGCGGCCGAGACGGAGGAGGCGTTGCGCTCGCCGTTCTCCGTCAGCTCCAGCAGGCGGTCGCTGGACTTCTGCATTTCGCCCGCCGTGGCGCCCATGGCACCCACCACCTCCGTCACCTGCTCGGCGAGGCGGACGCGATCGGTGGCGACCGACCATGTGACCATGGGCCGGAGATACGTCCCGTCCTCGCCATAAATGGCGGACATCCGCAGGTCCAGCACCTCCGGCCCGATGTGGATGAGGGCGGCGTGCGGCAGGTTCGAGGGGTCGCGAAGCAGCCTGTGCTGGGTCTGCGGATGCTTGTGGAACACATCGATGGAAGCACCGACCACCGCATCCGCCTTCAAGGGCAGGTAGCGCTCCAGGCGCTTCAGGGTCTCGCGGCTCGCGCGGTTGGCGTAGTCGATGCGGAAATCGTCGAGGGAGCATGTCATCACGTTGACCGGCACCTCTTCCAGCATGTGGAAGAGAAGGTCGGCACGCTGCGCCTGCCGTGCGGCGTCGGTCACGATATCCCAGGTCACCTGCAGGTGGGCGCATTCGCCGCCGCGGCCGCGAACCATGTTCGCCTTCAGCTCGATGCTCTCGTCGCCGAGCCGCACGAGCACCTGCGCCGGCTGCTTCCCCGCCTGCCCGAACAGTTCGCGCGCGCGCGCCGAATGATCCGCGAGCAGCATGTCGAGCGGCGCGCCGATGAGCGCCTGCCCTGCGGCGGGCAGCAGATGCGCGATGCGACGCGCCAGCTCCAGCGATCGCCGGTTCACATAGGTGATGGAAAAAGCCTGCGGATCGCAGAGCAGGACAGCGACGGGCAGATCGTCAAGGTACGGAACAGCCTGCTCGGCCGCGTCCTTGCGCGCAGCCAGCCGGAACGCGGTCACAGACATCGTTGCCCCCTCGGCGCCGTCTTGCCAGGAGGACTGAACGCGGTCCGGCAGCAGCGTCATGCGCCGCACTTCTATATGTCACGCTGCATACACATAGCACACCCATTTACCTCTCAGTGAAAAAAGTTAAGCATTGATAGTTTTCTGTGCAAGCGGGGCCGCCCGCCCCCAGTCGGCCGCGCGGAAGCGAAGCATGCTACAAAAATCGCACGGCCCGCGATCGCGATTCGCCGGTTCGCCCGCACTCCGCGCGGGGCCTCCCCCACCTCCCCGACGGCAACCATGGCCACCATCCTCAGCGCTCTCATCCCCGTCTTCCTGGTGATCGCCCTCGGCGTGGTCCTGCGGCGAACCCTGCTGCCCGAGGTGCAGCACTGGGTGGCGTTGGAAAAGCTCACCTATTTCGTGCTGTTCCCGGCGCTGCTGGTGGTCTCAGCCGTGAAGGCCGACCTCGCCAAGGTGAACATCATCGCCGTCGCCGGCACGCTCATCGGCACGGTGCTGCTGCTGTCGGGGCTGATCGTCGCCCTCAACCGGCCGGTGCGTCGGGTCTTCGCCGCCGACGGGCCGGATTTCACCTCGTTCTACCAGGGCGCCGTGCGGTGGAACACCTATGTGGTGCTCGCCGTGGCGGGCGGCCTTTTCGGCGCCGAGGGCATCACCATCGCCGCCCTGGCGCTGGTCACCCTCATCCCGGTGGTGAACGTGAATGCGGTGCTCGTGCTCGCCGCCTTCTCCGGGCGGGAGGCGCCCACGGGGCGCTACATCCTCGGCCAGCTCGCGCGGAATCCCTACATCTCCGCCTGCCTGGTCGGTGCGGCGCTGAACGTGCTCCACGTCCCCGTTCCCGCCCTCGTCCTCGAGTTCGGGGACATCCTCGGACGCGCTTCCCTCGCCATCGGCCTGCTGGTGGTGGGCGGCGGGCTCGCCCTGAACACCATGGTGCGGCTGAAGCCGCTGGTGCTCGCCTCGCTGGGCGTGAAGCTGCTGGTGAAGCCGGCCATCGCCATCTGCATCGGCCTCGCCGCCGGGCTGACGGGGGTGGAACTGGTGGTGGTGGCGCTCATCGCGGCGGTGCCGTCGGCGCCGGCGGGCTACATGCTGGCCCGCCAGATGGGCGGCAACGCCACGCTGCTCGCGGAGATCCTGACACTTCAGATCATCGCCGCGGCGGTCACGCTACCGCTGGTGGTAGCCGTCGCGTCGGCGCTGGCGGGCTGAGGCGCCTTCCGCTCGCCTGGGCTCGCAAAAACCAATCCAGGCCCAGGGTCTTAAGCATCGTCATCGCGCGAAGCGGCGCGTACTTCGCTTGAAATATCCCACGCGGCCCGCCCGGCGCCAACGGCTTCAGCAGGGCGCCCAGAAGCCTGCACCGCCGGGGGTCGTCGTCACCCAGCAGTTGCGGGGGGTGCCCGCGGGCGGCTGCTGAAGCGGGCCCACCGGCCCCTGCACATTCACCTGCGGCACCGGGTAGAGCGTCACCCGCGGCGGCTGCGCGAAATAGACGGGCGGCGGCACGGCACCCACCACCACCGGCGCATTGGCGATGCCGATGGCGAACGGCCCGGCGGGCGGCGCCGGCGCCGGCATCTGGGCGGGAGCGGGCTCCATGCAATTCGAGCAACCCTGATACCCGCCGCTCGGCGGAGGGGCCTTGGTCACGCCCTGGCGGCCGTAAAGGTCGGCGGCCTGCGCCGGGGCCCCGATGATGCAGGCCATGCCCGCCAACAGCGCCCACGCTGCGGCCCGGCCCCGTGCTCCCGTCCTGGACGTCATGACTGAACTCCGTTCCCAGTAACCCGCTCGACCGCATGGCAGGCCGACGCGGACCGTCCGCCCGAATCTTCCCATGCCCGCCGCAGCCTACGGCCGATGCGTTGCATCTCTCCGACGCCGGCGGCAATCCCCCGCCGAAGCGGTTGAATGCGGGCGGACCGCTTGCCGCGCGCGTCCGCTGCGGATATGCCTGCCGCCTGCCATGTCATCCGCTCCAGCGTCACCCGCTCCCGCCTTCGCCCTTTCGGGCCGAGACCTGCTCGGCATCGAAGGCCTCACCGCCGGCGAGATCCTTTCCCTTCTGGACCTTGCGGAAGAGTTCGTCGAACTCAACCGCCAGGTGGAGAAGAAACGCTCAACCTTGCGTGGGCGTACCCAGATCAACCTCTTCTTCGAGGCCTCCACACGCACGCAGTCCTCCTTCGAGATCGCCGGCAAGCGACTCGGGGCGGACGTGATGAACATGTCGGTGGGCTCCTCGTCCGTGAAAAAGGGCGAGACGCTGGTGGATACCGCCATCACGCTCAACGCCATGCACCCGGACATCCTGGTGGTGCGGCACCATGCCTCGGGCGCGGTGGCCCTGCTCGCCCGCAAGGTCGACTGCTGCGTGGTGAATGCCGGCGACGGCGCCCATGAACACCCCACTCAGGCGCTGCTCGACGCCCTCACCATCCGCCGCAACAAGGGGCGGATCGAGGGCCTTACCGTCGCCATCTGCGGCGATGTCCTGCATTCGCGCGTGGCGCGCTCCAATATCCTGCTGCTCTCCGCCTTGGGCGCGCGGGTGCGGGTGGTGGCGCCCTCCACCCTGCTGCCGGCGGGCATCGACCAGTTCGGCGTCGAGGTCCACCGCTCCATGGAGGCGGGCCTGGAAGGCGCGGACATCGTGATGATGCTACGCCTGCAGCGCGAGCGCATGAGCGGCTCGTTCGTGCCCTCGGTGCGGGAATACTTCCACTATTTCGGCCTCGACGAGGCCAAGCTGCGCTACGCCGCGAAGGACGTGCTGGTGATGCACCCCGGCCCCATGAACCGCGGCGTCGAGATCGACTCGGCGGTCGCCGACAGCCCGCGCTCCCTGATCCGCGAACAGGTGGAGATGGGCGTCGCCGTGCGCATGGCCGTGCTCGACACCCTGGCGAGGAAGCTGCCCAATGCGTGACGCCCGCCTTCCGGTGCGCGAGCCGCGCCCCCTGCTCCTCGCCAACGCCCGCGTCATCGACCCTTCCCGCGGGGCGGATTTCCACGGCGACGTCTTCCTCGCGGACGGCGTCATCAAGGATGCCGCCTTCGGCATCGCCTCCGCCGGCATCCCCGAGGGGGCGGAGGTGGTGGACTGCAAGGGCGCCGTGGCCGCGCCCGGCCTCGTGGACATGCGCGCCTTCGTCGGCGAGCCCGGCTTCGAGCACCTGGAGACGTTGGCTTCAGCCAGCCACGCGGCGGCCGCCGGCGGCGTCACCACCCTGGTGTGCCAGCCCGACACCGACCCGGTGGTCGACGACCCCGCCATCGTGGACTTCATCCTGCGCCGCGCCCGCGACACCGCGGTGGTGCGCGTGCACCCCATGGCCGCCATCACCCGCGGCATGAGGGGCGAGGAGATGACCGAGGTGGGCCTGCTGAAGGCCGCCGGCGCCGTCGCCTTCACCGATGCCCATCACTCGGTGATGAACGCGCTGGTGCTGCGCCGCGCCCTCACCTACGCCCGTGACTTCGACGCCCTCATCGTCCACCACACGGAGGACGCCACCCTCTCCAAGGGCGCCATGAACGAGGGCGAGTTCGCCGCGCGGCTCGGCCTCGCCGGCATCCCCAAGGCGGCGGAAACCATCATCCTGGAGCGCGACCTGCGGCTGGTCGCGGGGGTGCGCGGGCGCTACCACGCCGCCGCCCTCACCTGCGTCGAATCGCTGGAGGTGCTCCAGCGCGCGAAGGAGGCCGGATTGCCGGTGACCGCCTCGGTCTCGGTCAACCATCTCTCCTTCAACGAGCTGGACGTTCTAGGCTACCGCACCTATTTCCGCCTCCAGCCGCCGCTGCGGGCGGAGGAGGACCGGCAGGCGCTCATCCGCGCCTTGTCGTCCGGCCTCATCGACGTGGTGGTCTCCGACCACGCGCCGCAGGACGTGGAGGGCAAGCGCCTGCCCTTCTCCGAGGCCGAGCCCGGCGCCATTGGCCTCGAGACCGTGCTGCCGGCGGCCCTGCGCCTTGTTCATTCCGATGCGGTGGACCTCGTGAACCTCATCGCCGCGCTCTCCACCCGCCCGGCGCAGATCCTCGGCCTCAAGGCGGGAACCCTGAAGCCGGGCGCGCCGGCGGATGTGACCGTGTTCGATCCGGACATGCCGTTCGTGCTGGAGCCGGGGCAGCTCAAGTCCCGCTCGCGCAACACGCCGTTCGACGGCGCCCGCCTTACCGGCCGGGTGCTGCGCACCATCGTTGCCGGCGAGGTGGTGTATGAATACGTTTGACGCCCGAAAATAGATCGCCCTCCCCGCCCAGGGTCCGCCATGCTCGCTGATCTTCCGTCGTCGCTCCTGCACCCCCTGGCGCTGGTGTTCGGCTATCTCCTGGGGTCCATCCCCTTCGGCCTGCTGCTGACCCGAGGCGCGGGCACGGCCGACATCCGCAGCATCGGCTCCGGCAACATCGGCGCTACTAACGTACTGCGCACCGGCCGCAAGGATCTGGCAGCCCTCACCCTGCTGGGCGATGCCCTGAAGGGCACCGTGGCGGTGCTGCTGGCGCGCCATTTTGCTGGCGAGGCGGGAGCCCTCGCCGCGGCGGCCGGCGCCTTCCTCGGCCACATCTTCCCGGTCTGGCTGAAATTCCGCGGCGGCAAGGGGGTCGCGACCTTCCTCGGCGTCACCCTCGGCCTCGCCTGGCCCGCAGCGGCAGCGTTCGCCATCGCGTGGCTCGCTGTGGCGTTCCTCAGCCGCTATTCGTCGCTGGCGGCGCTCACAGCCTCGGTCGCCACCGTGGCCTTCGTCGCCTGGGCCGACGACATGCCGATGACCCTCCTGCTCGCGGCGCTGACCCTGCTGCTGTGGTTCAAGCACCGGCAGAACATCCAGCGGCTCCTCGCCGGCACCGAAGGCAAGATCGGCGCGAAGGGCTGAGGCGGAGATCCATGGCCGGGCGCTCCTCCGCCATCACGAACCCGCTGGAAGGCGTGGTGCTGAGCGAAGCCGAACGCCTCGACTGGCTGCGCCTCATTCGTTCCGAGAACGTGGGCCCGCGCACCTTCCGCACCCTTCTGAGGAAGTTCGGCAGCGCGGCGGCCGCACTGGAGGCGCTGCCCACCCTCGCCCGCCGCGGCGGGCGCCTGCTGCCGCCCCGCATCCCCACCCGCGCCGAGGCGGAGAGCGAGATGGCCGCCCTCGCCCGCGGCCGGGCACGCCTGGTCGCCTTGGGAGAGGCGGATTATCCCGCCGCCCTGCGCGCGCTCGACGACGCGCCGCCGCTTCTCGCCGTGCGCGGCAGGGGCGAGACGCTGCGCGCGCCCATGGTCGCCATTGTCGGTGCCCGCAACGCTTCGGCCGCCGGGCGCAACTTCGCTGAAACGATGGCCCGCGAGCTGGGCGCGGCCGGCTTCGTGGTGGTGTCGGGCCTCGCACGCGGCATCGATGCCGCCGCCCACGAGGCCGCCCTCGCGGCGGGCACCGTCGGGGTGTTCGCAGGCGGCCTCGCCCGGCCCTACCCCCCGGAAAACCTGAAGCTCATCGAAAGGGTCGCGGATGCGGGCGCCGTGGTGTCGGAGATGCCGCTCGCCTGGGAACCGCGCGCACGGGACTTCCCCCGTCGCAACCGGCTCGTCTCGGGCATGGCGCTGGGCGTGCTGGTGGTGGAGGCGGCGGAGCGCTCGGGCTCGCTCATCACCGCCCGCCTCGCCGCCGAGCAGGGGCGCGAGGTGTTCGCCGTGCCGGGCTCGCCGCTCGACCCGCGCGCGGGCGGCACGAATCGCCTGCTGAAGCAGGGCGCGACATTCGTGACCGAATGCGCCGACATCACCGATGCCTTGGCCCCCATGCTCGGCCGCGCGCCCCACCCTGCCCTCGGCGCGGAGGAGACATCGGCGGACATGGAGCCGGCCGAGCCTCCCGACGGCGCGCGTGCGTTGATCCTGGAGCTGCTCGGCCCCGTGCCCACGCCGCTCGACGACCTCGCCCGCCTTTCGGGGCGCAGCGTGGCGGAGGTGCTGACCGTTCTCCTGGAACTCGATCTCGCCGGCCGCCTGGAGCGCCCCGGCGCCGGCCTCGTGGCGCTGAGATAGCGTTCGACGCTGGGTATCTCCGACCGGCGAGAGCGGGGCCCTCTTGGAAGCATGGCGGCGCTTCACGCGGGAGATATCCGTCCAGCCTGAAGGCGCGGCTACGACGGGGCAGGCGCGCACCCCCTCATACGAAAGGCCGTGAGCTTTTCTCGTGGGTCTGCAGCCCAGCCCGCGCGGGTCTCGAGACCCACCTGTGAGCGCGCACCTTTGGCCGGTCGAAGACCGGCCAAAGGCATCAGGTGCGACATCTCCAGGCCGCACCGGAGACGGCGGGACCGCTCAGCCTGTGCCCGACGTCGCAACCCGCCTGCTGAGGCGGCGCGATGGAGCGCCGGCCCCGCCATGTGTCACCACAGCCGAAAAGCTGCAGGCGGAACGCGTTCCCCCGTTCAGGATTCGCCAGCCCCGCGCTCCTCGGCCTTGACGACCCGGCGCTCGGCGGCCGCTTCCTCCTCGGGGCTGAGCGTGGCGCGCACGGCGTTGAAGAAGCGCTCGGCAAGGGGGCTGTGGCCATTCTTCGCGCGGATCAGCCAGGCGAACGCGGCCACCCGGTCCCGCGGCACGCCCACGCCCAGGTGGTGAGCCGCGCCGAGCAGCGCCTGCCCGTCCGGATCACCGGCCTCGGCCGCCTTACGCCACCAGCCTGCGGCCTCGTTCTCGTCCGGGACGCCGGCCTCCGGGCCGACAGCGGCCTGATGGGCGATGAGGCCGAGCCGCGTCATAGCGGCCGCGATGCCCTGCTCCGACGCCGCCTGGGCCCAGCGCTTGGCGGCGTCCATGTCCGCCGGCACCACGGTGCCCTCGAACAGCAGGAAGCTCAGCACATCCTGCGCCGGGCCATCACCGGCCTCGGCCGCCAGCCGGTAAAGCTCCAGCGCGCGCGGCACATCCTGCTCCCCGCCCAGCCCCTTCAGGCAGAGCCGCGCGAGGTTGCGCTGGCCCACGGGGTCGCCGGCTTCGGCCGAGAGCTCCAGCCATTCGCGCGCCAGCTCAAGGCTCTGGTCCACCCCCAGCCCGTCGATGAAGCAAGCTCCGATATTGTTCTGCGCGCGGCCATGGCCCTCGCGCGCCAGCGGCTCCCAGATAGAAAGCGCGGTATCGTAATCGCCGCTCTGCGCAGCGGCGAGGGCGGTGCGCATCTGCTCCTCCGCGGCATCCCAGGCGCCGGGCTCCGGCGCGGCGGGCGCACGGGCCTCGGGCTCGGGAAGGGCCTCGGTCCCGGCGGCATCGGCCGTTTCGGGTTCCACGGCCTCGGGGACGGCGGCGCTTTCGGTCATCAGGCGGTCCTCGGCGGTCTGGGCTTCGTCGGCGCCCTTGCCTTTCAGGCGGTCGAGCCAGCTCATGGGGTGTCTCCTGCGGCGGCGCGGCCGGCGCCGCAAAGGGGGACGCTGGAAAACAGGCCGGTTGCAAGGAAGAAAGACATGGATGCGCGCGCGCCAATCCGCATGCCGCGCCGGCATCCTGCCATCGGCCGAGGAATGGAAACGCGCGTCATGTGCTCCTCTCATTGGCGAACCGGCGCCGGAGACGCCCCAGGCGTCATTTTCCCCGGCATCACCGCGTTGCGGCCGCCCCGGAGGGACACCACAGCCACGGCGCATGCAAGCTCACGCTGCGCAGATGGTGAGTCCGCGAATCAACTCAAGCCGCATTCGTGACGAATTGTCCCTGCTGCGAGTGAAATATTCGTTCCTTTTGCGGCATTTCCGGCGGCGTCCCCTCAACCGCTGGCGAGGCGGGTCCAGGTCATCGGGCCGACGTCATAGGCCTGCTGGCGCCGCGCCACCTCGCCGTCGGCATCGGAAGCGTCCTTGCCGGCGCTCTTGCGGCGATCCACCCGCTCCACCCGCACGTCGAGCGGAGCATCGAGCCAAATGCCGTGGAAGGGCACCCCGAGGCTGCCGGCAAGCGCCTCCGCATCAGCCCGCTCCCAGGGCCGGGCGTGAACCGCATCGAGCACCACGCTCTGTCCCGTGGCCAGCACGCGGCCGGCGAGCGCCCGCATCCGGGTATACACCTGCTGCGTCACCTCCGGGCTGTAGGCCGCCTCGGGCAGCGAATCACCCTCGCGGGCGCCGAACAGCCGTTTGCGCTCAATGTCACTGCGCAGCACCACCGCGCCCGGGGCGCGGCCGATGAAGGGTGCCCAGCGCAGGGCGCGGGTGGTCTTGCCCGTGCCGGAGAGCCCGCCGATGGCGACAAGGCGGCGCCCCCCCGCGCGCAGCGCCGCGGGCATATCCTCCGGAGGAGGCGATTGCGGCTGCCCCGCCCGTTCGGCAAGAAGATCCCTGGCGCTGGCGAACAGATGGCGGATGCGGCGCTCCGCCTGGCTCTGCACCTCGGCGGGAAGATGGGCGAGGCCCGCAGTCTCCACCTTCGCCCGGATGGCGGCGCGCAGCGAGAGGAAGAACGGCAGCGCCGCGAGGCCGTCCAGCGCGTCATCACGCAGCTGCGCCCAGAGATAGCGGTTGAAGACCCCGCCGGCGGCGCCCCACAGCCCGCGCTGCCACAGGTCCATGAGCAGGAAGGCGAGATCGTAGAGCACGTCGCAGACGGCGATGTCATCGCTGAACTCGATGGCATCGAACAGCACCGGCGCGCCATCCAGAAGCACGATGTTCCCGAGGTGCAGGTCGCCGTGGCAGCGCCGCACGAAACCTTCCTCCGCCCGCGCGCGCAGCAGGGGCGCGAGGCGGGCGAGCTCGGCCTCCGCCTGCGCGGAGAGCGCTGCAGCCTCACCGGCATCGAAAAGGCCGGGATGCCGGGCGAAGGTGGCGCGGTTGTCCGCGAGATAGCTGGCGAGGCTGGTCGTCACATCGGCGCTGCTGCGAACCTCGGCCCGCTCATGCGCGCGGATCACGGCCTGGGCCAAGGCGGCCACCAGCGTGCGATCGAAGGGCGCGCGCGCCGCCACCTGGTCCAGCGTATCGGCAGGATCGAAGCGGCGCATCTTCACCGCATAGTCCACCACCGCGCCCGTGCCACCGAGGGCAAGCCCCCCCTCTTGGCGCGTGATGGGCACGACGCCCAGATACAGCCCCGGCGCGTTGGCGCCGCTGATGGCGAGCTCCGCCGCGCACGCAGCCCGGCGCTTCTCCAGGGTGGAGAAATCCATGAACGGAAAGTAGACCGCGCGCTTCACCTTGTAGGCATAGGGCCCTGCCAGGAACACGGCGGCGCCGTGCGTGTCGATGCGCCGAACCGTCTCTCCCGGCGGGAGGCCATGGCTTGCCGGATCGGCGAGGAAGCGGAACACCGCGCCCTGATCCGCGACAACATGATCGTCCCGACCCGCGTGCAAGATGTCGTCCAAGGCTGCCTCCGGCGGATGGGGAGCGCCGTTGCGGACAGCGCTCAGCGCTCCTGAAGCTTGTCGTGGAGCAGGGCGAGGGTAAGCGCCTGGCCGAACAGGGTGATGGCGGGCCCCGCGACCCTGCCGCGCGCGAGCTGCACGAAGCCGGCCGCGACCAGCGCCACGAAGGCGGCGTTGGTGACATCCATGCGCCCGCCGCTCGCCTGCGCGAACGCGCCATTGAGGCGGCCGAGGGCCGATGCGGTCCGGCCGATGGGATGGCGCGGCGGCTCGGGCGTAACCGAGAGCCCCGCCCCCGCCAGCAGTGCAGCGAGGAAATGCGGGAGCTGGCCGGGCGCGGCGGCGCCCGGCGCGGCTTCGTCGTAGGTCAGGATCAGGCTGTTGCCGCGCACTTCCGCGGCGACGGAGCCGGAAGCCGTGATGCGCTCCGCGCAGGCACGCAGCGCGTCGCTGGGAATCTCGGCAGGAGCCGCAAGGCGGGTGCGGCCCGCCATGTGGTGGGCAATGCGCACCGGGATCGGTTCAGGCATCCTACCCTCAGTCCTCGGCATCCGGCGTCACCGGAGGGGCAGCGGGCGCAATCGTCGTGGCGGGAGCCTCCGTGGCGATGGCAGCAGCAGCGGGCTTCGCCTTGGCGTTGCGCTTGGTTGGAGCCCTCGCCACAGAAGGCGTGGAAGCGGGTTTCGAGGCACCGGACTTAGCCGCCGCGGACGTGGCCGCCGCGGACTTCGCGCGACGGGGCGCCTTGGCCGGGGCGGCCGGAATGGTGGCTTCCGTGCCGGCCACGGGCGCGGCGGCGCCCGCTGGCTTGCGCACGCGAGGAGACGCAGCCTTCGGAGCCGCGGGCTCCGTCACGGCAGCGGCCGTGCTTCGGCTACGCGTGGCCTTGCCGGCCGAGGACTTACTGTCCGATGACTTGCCAGACGACGCCTTGCCAGACGATGCCGTGCCCTTGGGCTCGGCAATCGGCGCCTCCGGCGTGCGCGTGCCCGCGCGCCGGGTGGCGCGGACCCTGCGCGTGGTCGCGCGCAAGACGGTGTCGGCCGGCCGGGCGGGCGGCGTCGGGGGAATGGCTTCGCTCGCGCCGTCTTCCTCCGCCTCGGGCTCCGTGGCCGGCACGCGGCGCGCGAGGCTTTCCACGCCCCGCCGCGCCGTGGCGGCGGCGGCCGCGGTGGCGGCAACAATCTTTCCGGCCGCAGACTTCACGCTGTCGGCGGCCTCGCCCACCAGTTCCTTCACTTCGTCCTGGGTCCGGGCCGCCGCGCGGGCGGCGGCGTCATAGCCGGCCTTGCCGGCCTCGGTCGCGTCCTTGGCAGCCGGCCGCGCCGCGCGCAGCAGCCGCGGGCCGGCCGCCACCGCTCCGGCGCCGAGCGCCACGCCCAGCAGAAACCCGCCACGCAGAAGGAGAAAGGGAAGCATTCTGGTCCACCTCATGATGCGGCGGCGCGCGGTTGCCCGCAGTCGCGATCGCCCACCTTCGCGGTCGCCCGCCCGCACCGCGACCCCAAGGCACCTTCAGGTGACCGCGCGTCTTGACGAAAGGCGAGCGAGTCAAAGCGTAGAACGTTTCCGCTCGGGAAGAAAACAGCAAAACGCTCTAAAGTAGCGGGCCTGCGGACGGGGCCGGCGCGCCGGCCCCGTCGCTCGCGGTCATCAGGGGACGATGGCCACCTTCAGCACGCCGTCGCGCTGGTTGGCGAACAGGTCGTAGGCGGCCTCGATGTCATCCAGCTTGAAGCGATGGGTGACGAGGGCGCGGGCGTCCACCCGCCCGGAGGCCACCACGTCCATCAAGCGCCGCATGCGCTCCTTGCCGCCGGGGCACAGCGAGTTGACGATAGTGTTATCCCCGAGCCCGGCGAAGAAGGCGTCGAGCGGGATCTTCAGGTCGGTCGAATAGACGCCGAGGGAGGAGAGCGTGCCGCCGGGACGCAGCACCCGCAGCGCCGCCTCGAACGTCTCCTGCCGGCCGAGCGCCTCGATGGCGACATCCACGCCGCGCCCGTCGGTGAGGCGCATGATCTCCTCCACCGGGTTCACCTTGGAGAAGTCCACCACCTCGTCGGCACCCATGGCGCGGGCCACCTCAAGGCGGGCGGGCACGCGGTCCACCGCGATGATGCGGGTGGCACCCATGAGCCGGGCGCCGGCCGTGGCGCACAGGCCGATGGGCCCCTGCGCGAACACCGCCACCGTGTCGCCGATCTTGATCTTGCCGTGCTCAGCACCGGAAAAGCCGGTGGACATGATGTCCGGGCACATGAGCACCTGCTCGTCCGAGAGCAGCTCGGGCACCGGGGCGAGGTTGGCCATGGCATCGGGCACCAGGAGGTATTCCGCCTGGGCGCCGTCGATGGTGTTGCCGAAGCGCCAGCCGCCCATGGGCTTGAAGCCGTGCTTGGTGCGCGGGCCGTCCTGGGAGCCGCAGCCGCACAGGCAGGCGTTAGAATAGCCGGAGGGCGTGATGGCGCCGGCGATCACCCGCTGGCCTTCCTCGAAGCCCTCCACCGCCGAACCGAGCTTTTCGATGATGCCCACCGGCTCGTGGCCGATGGTGAGGCCCTTCGCGACCGGATACTCGCCCTTCAGGATGTGGATGTCGGTGCCGCAGATGGTGGTGGTGGTGACGCGGATCAGCGCGTCGAGGGGGCCCACGTCCGGAATGGGCTTTTCGTCCAGGACGATGCGGTTCTTCTCGACGAAGATGGCAGCCTTCATCTTCGCCTTCTGCGGCGACGGGCGCTTCGATGTGGCGACAGGCTGCTCGATGGTATCCGACATGGCCTTCACGCTCCCTATGGTTGTTTGGAAAATCATATGCGGCCCGCGCGACGGTGCATTGACACCGGTCAAGGGGGCGCCCCGCAGGCACGGCAACGCAGCGGCGCCTCCGGCGTTCCCTCACTCGGCGCGGACGAAGGGTCAACTCTCAGGCGGATAGAGATGCACGCCGCCGCAATTGTCGGTGACGTGATAGCGTCCGCCGCCGGCGTCGGGCAGCGCTTCCAGATGGTGCGGCAGCAGGGGCACCTTGCCGGCGCCGCCGGGAATGTCGAGCACATAGGTGGGCAGCGCGAGGCCAGAGAGGCGCCCCCGCAGCGCCCGCATCAGCGCCTGGCCCTCCGCGATAGGAAGGCGGAAATGCCCGGTGCCCGGCGCAAGGTCAGGATGGTGCAAATAGTAGGGCTTCACGCGGCATTCCACGAGCGCGCGGAACAGGGCGGCGAGGGTCTCGCCATCGTCGTTCACGCCGCGCAGCAGCACCGTCTGCGACACCAGGGGAATGCCGGCCTCCGCCATGCGCGCGAGCGCGGCGCGGGCCTCACTGGTCAGCTCGCGGGCGTGGTTGGCGTGCACGGCCACATAGGAGGTGAGGCCCCGCGCCTTCAGCGCGTCCACGAAATCGGCGGTCACGCGCTCCGGCGCGGCGATGGGCACGCGGGTGTGGAAGCGCGCCACCTTCACATGGGGAATCGCGGCAAGGCGGCCCGTCACCTCCGCCATGCGCCGCGGCGAGAGCATGAAGGGATCGCCGCCGGTGAGGATCACCTCCCAGATCTCGGGCCGGCTGGCCAAATAGGCGAACGCGGCGTCCAGCGCCTCGGGTGAAAGAACAGTCTCCGCGCCCGGCCCCACCATCTCCCTGCGGAAGCAAAAGCGGCAGTAGACGGCGCACACACCCACGATCTTCAGCAGCGCCCGATCCGGATAGCGGTGCACGATGCCGGGTACAGGCGAATGGGCGTCATCGCCGATGGGGTCGGCCCGTTCCTCGGGGCGGATCTCCAGCTCGCGCGGGTCTGGAACGAACTGCTGGGCGATGGGATCGGCCGCGTCGGCCCGGTCGATGATGCCGGCGAGCGGCGCCGTGACCGCCACCGCATAGCGTCGCGCCACGGCGTCGAGGGCGGCGGGGTCCGCCACGAGGCCGGCGTCCGCCAGCTCGCCCGGGGTGCGCAGGGTGGCCGGGCGCAGGGGCTGGACGGTGGCGGGTGTCGCGGCGCCGGAGCGGGCCGGGCCGGGCCGGGGAGAATGGGAGCGGGGCATGGACATCTCTCGGGCGGTCGCGCCGGGCCGGCATGGCGCGCGATCCGGCCGCGAGGGCTGGCGCAGCCCCGGCGGCTGGCGCATCTATATAGGCGACCCGGCGCGCCGGCCACCTCGCGGCCCGCGCAGCGGCCCCTCGCCCCAGGAGAGCAGCCCATGTTCGCGCGCGAAGACGATGTTCTGGAAGCGGCCGAGCGGTGGCGACGCGAAGGGCGAGGCGTCGCGCTCGCCACGGTGATCGAGACCTGGGGCTCGGCGCCGCGCCCGGTGGGCAGCCATCTCGCCATAGACCACGCCGGCCACTTCCTGGGCTCCGTCTCAGGGGGCTGCGTGGAAGGCGCGGTGGTGACGGAAGCGCTGGAGGTGATCGCTTCCGGCACGCCGCGGCGCCTCGACTTCGGCGTCGCGGATGCGGCGGCCTGGACCGTCGGGCTCTCCTGCGGCGGGCGCATCTCGGTCTATGTGGAGCCCGTGGCCTGAGGCGGTTGCAGCCTCCGTCAAGGGGTTGCGTTATATTCAGTGGGGAAGAAGACCCTTGCGGCGACGGGGGCGCCGTGCGATCCAGTAGACCGTGCGGTCCACGACCGCGAAGGTTTTCCCGATGCTTCTCGATCTGCTCGCCACCCTCAATGCCGAACGCGCTGCGCGCCGGGCCTGCGTGGTGGTGACCGAGCTTGCCAGTGGCGCGCAGCGCCTCGTGCGCGCGGCCGATGTCGGGCGCGATGGGTTGGCGCCCGAGCTGCGCCGGGCCCTGGCGGAAGGACGCAGCGGCCTCGCGGCGGAAGGCGCCTTGTTCATCACCGTCCACCTCCCCGCCCCGCGCCTGCTGCTCGTCGGCGCGGTGCACATCTCCCAGGCGCTGGCGCCCATGGCGCTGGCGTCCGGCTTCGACACCACCATCCTCGATCCACGGACCGCCTTCGCGACGCCGGAGCGCTTCCCGGACGTGGACGTGATCGCCGAATGGCCGGATATCGCTCTTCCCGCCTACGGCCTCGATGCGTTCACCGCGGTGGCGGCGCTGACCCACGACCCGAAGATCGACGATCCCGCGCTCGAGGCGGCCCTCGCCGCCGGGTGCTTCTACATCGGCGCCCTCGGATCGCGGCGCACCCATGCCGCGCGGCTGGAGCGGCTGGCGGAGCGCGGCTTTTCGTCGGAGGCGCTCGGCCGCATCCAGGCGCCCATCGGCCTGGAGATCGGCGCGGCGACCCCGGCGGAGATCGCGGTGGCCGTGCTGGCGCAGATCATCTCGGCCCGCCGCCGGCCCCGACCCGCCCCGATGCAGGGAGCAGCGGCGTGAGGTTCGGCGCGCTGCCCCTGGACGACGCGGAAGGCGCCATCGCCGCCCATGCCGTACGTCTCGACGACGGCGTCATCAAGAAGGGCACGAAGCTCGGCGCGGCCGAGATCGCCCTGCTGCGCGCCGCCGGCTATCGCGACGTGGTGGCGGCCCGCCTCGACGCGGGCGACCTGCCGGAGGATGCCGCCGCGCTCATCCTCGCCGATGCGGTGGCGGGGCCCGAGGTGCGGGTGGATCGGCCCTTCACCGGCCGCGCCAACCTCTATGCCGCCAGCGCCGGTGTGCTCAGGGCCCCCCGCGAGGCGGTCGATGCATTCAATGGCGTCGACGAGGCCATCACCCTCGCCACCGTGCCCGACCTGCGGGCGGTGGCGGCGGGCGAGATGATCGGCACCGTGAAGGTCATTCCCTATGGGGTGCCGGAGCCGCTGGTGGCCACCGCGGCCGCCGCAGCCATGGGGCTGCTCTCGGTGGCGCCGTTCCGCGTGCGTCGGGTGGCGGTGATCTCCACCCTGCTGCCGGGGCTGCCCGACAAGATGATCGCGAAGACCCTGGCAGTGACGCGCGCGCGCCTCGCGCCCACCGGAGCGGATATCAGCCACGCAGTGTCCTGCTCCCACGAGGTCGGCCCCCTGCGCGACCTGCTGCGCGAGGTGACCGCGGACGGCGCGGAGCTGGTGATCGTGTTCGGCGCCTCCGCCATCGCGGACCGGCGTGACGTGGTGCCCAGCGCGCTGGTGGAGGCGGGCGGGGCCGTGGTCCGGCTCGGCATGCCCGTGGACCCGGGCAACCTGCTGCTGCTCGGCCGCCTCGGCGCGGTGCCGGTGCTGGGCGCGCCGGGCTGCGCCCGCAGCCCCAAGGAAAACGGATTCGATTTCGTGCTGATGCGGCTGCTGGCGGGGATCGAGGTGACCGCCGCCGACATCGCCCGGCTTGGTGCAGGGGGCCTGCTGGCTGACATCGCCACCCGCCCCTCCCCGCGCGCCGAGGGCCCGGAAGGCACGTCGGCGGGGTTCGCCGCTGTGGTGCTGGCGGCCGGCCGCAGCTCGCGCATGGGGGGTGGCCGCAACAAGCTGCTGGCGGAGGTGGGCGGCGTGCCGGTCATCCGCCGCGCGGTGCTGGCCGTGCTCGCCTCGCGCGCCCGTCCGGTGCTGGTGGTGACCGGCCACGAGCACATGCGTGTGGCGGAGGCCCTGGAGGGGCTGCCGGTGCGGATCGTCCACAATCCCGACTACGCCGCCGGCATGGCCTCCTCCCTCAAGGCGGGGCTCGCCGCGGTGCCGACAGAGGCCGCCGGCGCGCTGGTGGTGCTGGGCGACATGCCCCTGCTGCAGGGCGTCCTGCTCGACCGACTCATGGACGCCCATGCCCCACGCGAGGGGCGGCTGGTGGTGGTGCCGGTCTCCGGTGCGACGCGGGGGCATCCCGTGCTCTGGTCACGGCGCTATTTCCCCGAACTCATGGCGCTCGAAGGCGATGTGGGCGCGCGCCACCTGCTGGCCCTGCACCGGGACGCGGTGGCCGAGATCGATGCCGGCGGCGAGGGCGCCTTCCTCGACGTGGACACGCCGGAGGCGCTGGACGCCGCCCTCGCTCTCGTCGAAACGCCCTCGAAGACGGGGCACGCCGCCGAATAGGGTGCAGTTCTTCTCGTGGGCCTTTGGTCAAGTCCGCTTGGTCGAAGACCGGGGCCGATGGTGTTGCCTCAAGCCGCCCGGATCGCCCCCAGGAAACGCTCCACGCGCTGGCGCAGATCCGTCGCCTCGGTGGAGAGACGCGCCGCTGCCACGAGCACTTTCTCCGCGTCCTCCCCGGTGGCGGTGGCGCCCTGCCGCACGTCGACGATGTTGCTCGTCACCTCGGAGGTGCCGGCGGCCGCCTGCTGGACGCTGCGGGCGATCTCCTGGGTGGCGGCGCCCTGCTGGATCATGGCTTCCGAGATATCTCCGGAGATGGTGTTGATTTCCTCGATCACGCTGCCGATCTCGTGGATGGCGCCCACGGCGTTCTTCGAAGCGTCCTGGATGGCCTTGATCTGGGCTGAAATATCCTCCGTGGCGCCGGCGGTCTGGGCGGCCAGGGACTTCACCTCCTCCGCCACCACCGCGAAGCCCCGGCCCGCTTCTCCCGCCCGCGCCGCCTCGATGGTGGCATTCAGCGCCAGCAGGTTGGTCTGGTTCGCAATGGCGCTGATGAGGCTCACGATCTCCGAGATGCGCGCGCTGACGGCAACGAGGCTCTTCACCGTGCCATCCGTCTCCCGCGCCGCCTCGGCGGCGCGGGCGGCCACCGCGCGGGAGGTATTCATGCGGCTCGATATCTCGCCGATGGAGGTGGCGAGCTCCTCGGAGGCGGCAGCCACGCTGCGCACGTTGGCGGCAGCCTGCTCGGCCGCGGCGGCCGCGCCCTGGGCGTTGCCGGCGCTGGCATCGGCGGTGCCGGCAAGGGAGCGCGCGGTCGTCTCCATGGTCTGCGACGCCGTCGCCACCAGGTCGAGCGCACCCGTGATGTCGCGGTTGAAAGCCGCGATGAGCGCCTCGACATTCTCGGTGCGCGCAGCCTGCACTTCGGCGGCCGCCCGCTCCTTGGATTCAAGCTCGGCGCGGGCGGCGGCATTATGCCTGAACACCTGCATCGCCTCGGCCATGGCACCGATCTCGTCGCGGCGGTCGAGATCGGGAACGGTGACGGAAAGGTCGCCCTGCGCCAGACCGTTCATCGCCGCAGTCATGCGCGCCAGCGGGCGGCCGATGGTGCGATGCAGGAGCTGGCTGAGCAGCACCGCGCACCCCAGCGCGGCGACGAGAGTGCCGATGATGGCCACGATGCGGAATTCGTAGAGCCCCGCATAGGCCTTCTGCGGGTCGATCGCGACAGCCAGATGCCAGCTTGCGCCCTCAAGCTCTTTCAGCGGCACGAAGGCGACCAGCATCTCACGGCCATCGACGGTGACGGGGGAGATGCGCGGAGAGATGGCCGGCATCCGGCCGCCGAAGAACTCGGCCAGGGTCTTGCCGATCCACCCGTCATTCGGGTGCACCTGCACGGTGCCCTTGTCGTCCACCAGGAAGGCGAAGCCCATGCCACCGAAATCCACCGTGGCGAGGTGGGACTGGAGGGCCGAGACGAAGAAATCCCCGCCGACGACGCCGACAAGGCCATCCCTGCCCGACACCGGCTGGGCGATGGTGATGACCTGCCGACCCGTGGTGGCGTCCTTGTAGGGCTGGGTGAGGGCCACTTTCCCGGCGCTCACCGCGCCCTGGTACCAGGGCCGCTTGCGGGGGTCGTAGCCCGCCGGCATCTCGGAGGCCGGCACGTGGAGGAAGACGCCGTCGGTCCGCCCCAGGTACACCTCCTTGAAGGCCCGCAAAAGCTCCTGGTTGTCGAGCAGCCTCTCGGCGGCGGCGGGATCGGCCCGAATGGAATCCGCCAATTCCCGCACCAGCATCACCCGCGCCGAGAACCAGTTGGCGACGGAGGCGGCGGCGAGCGCGCCTGCATTGTCGAGCTTGGCCTCGACCTCCCGGCTCACCAGCGCCTGCTGGTGCCGGTCGATGAAGAAGGAGAAAGCGAAGAAGGCGAGCATCACCGCGAGCGAAACGACGACGATGATGCCGCGCAGCAGCCGTGTTCGACGCCGGTCTGCCGCAGGCGCGAGGGGAATGCCGATGGTGCCGACCGGTGAAATCGATAACGCGCTCATGCTGGCCGCCTTCGTACGCAGGGGCTGGAGGGCCACCCCCTCGCGCACGACGCTACCGCCGGACCACGACCGCCATGTGAAACATTGTGCACTGCAACCAGGCGGCGGAAGCGCCGCCCGGCCTCAGAACGGCGGCGCCATCAGGTGGGTTGCGGGAATATCCAGCCGCTCGCACAGGATCTGCGCAAGGCGCAGCCGATGGCAGCCCTCCACATGGCGCTCGTAGCACAAGAGGCAGAGCCGGCGTCCCGTCGCCAACCCGGCAAGCTCGTCGAGGGCCGCCTGTGCGGCGGGGGTCTTCAGATGGGCGTCATAGATGCGCATGAGGGCCGCGTGGTCACCCGAGCGGGCGGCAAGCCGCCCTTCCTTCGGCGTGCCGAGGGCCCGCAGGTGCACATAGGCGATGCCATGCTCCGCCACGCCCGCGGCGAGCGCGCTCTTAGAGAAGCCGGGCCGGCGCGAGGCCGCCACTGCCCGCACATCCACCAGCAGGTCCACCCTCGCATCGTCCAGCGCTTCTTGGAAAGCCGCGGGCGTGGTCTGCTCATAGCCGATGGTGAAGAGGGCCGTGGTGGTGGCTTTGGTCGCTTCGGTCATGGCCGGATGATGGAGCGTCGCGGCGGAACCGTCATCAGGATTGTATGGCAGAGATATGCTGCGATGCGGAATATTCGAGTGGCTCTCTGGCGCATCCGCCAGTCAAGATCACCACCCCCATCGTCTTCATACGGTGAAGAAAGGCGAGGCATGCACGGTGGGAGCATGGAACATTGCCCGCTTCTGCGCAATATTATGCTGGTGCCTGCGCCGGGCACGGACAGGGGGACGCGAGAATGCGGCTTTTCCGCTGCGAGGTCTGCGGTCAGCTTCTCTATTTCGAGAATCGGAAATGCGAGAAATGCGGGCACGGCCTCGGCTACCTGCCGGATATGAACACGCTCGTGGAGCTGGAGCCGGAGGGCGGGGCTTTCAGTGCCGTGGGCGTGGAGAACCGGCGCTTCCGCTTCTGCGCGAACGCTGCCCATGATGCCTGCAACTGGCTGGTGCCGGAGGAGCAGGAAGGCGAATATTGCCTCGCGTGCCGACACAACAGGACGGTGCCGGACCTCTCCAACCCCGGCTACCTGAAGAAGTGGCGGCGCATCGAGATTGCCAAGCACCGCCTCATCTACTCCCTGCTACGCCTCAACCTGCCGCTGGAGAGCAACGAGGACCGCGACGGCGGCCTGTGCTTCGACTTCCTCGCCGACCCGCGCGAGAACAATGCGCCGAAGGTGATGACCGGCCATGACGAAGGCCTCATCACCATCGCCCTGGCAGAGGCCGATGACGCCGAGCGCGAGCAGCGCCGCAACGATCTCGGCGAGCTCTACCGCACGCTGCTCGGCCATTTCCGCCATGAGGTGGGACACTACTATTGGAACCGGCTGGTGCGCGACGGAGACCGCATCGCCGATTTCCGGGAAATGTTCGGAGACGAGAGTCTCGACTACGGCAATGCCCTGAAAGCCTATTACGAGGCCGGCCCGCCGGCCGACTGGCAGGCCAACCACGTCTCCGCCTACGCCACCTCCCACCCCTGGGAGGACTTCGCGGAGACCTTCAAGCACTATATCCACCTCGTCGACACGCTGGAGATGGCCGGCTCCTTCGGCATGCGGGTGGAGCCGCGGCTGGACCGCAACGGTGAATTGAAATCACGGGTCGATTTCAATCCCTACCGCGCCTACGACATTCAGGAGATGGTGGACGCGTGGCTGCCCATCGCGTTCGCGCTCAACAGCCTCAACCGCTGCCTGGGCATGACCGATGCGTACCCCTTCATCCTGAGCCCCGGCGTGATCGCCAAGCTGGGCTTCATTCACCGCCTCGTGCACCGGGCGACACCGGCCGATCCCGTGCGGGCCGCCGTGGCCGAACCCGCTGGCGAAGCCATGGTCTAAGCGGCTGGGAAGCCGGGGATATTCAGGCGGCAGGCGCCCACGCGTCGCGACACGGCGACCGCTGGCGCGAGTGCCTCGCGCCAAGGTAACGCGCCACGGCAAAGTGGCAGCGCCGAACCCCGGCGGCGGCGCCCCATGAAGGCCCGCCGGCCCCTGGGCCATGACATCGTCGGCGGCGATCTTCGGGCGGCATCACATCGATTTCAGCGAATTCGCCCACGAGCTGGCTAGGCTCGTAAGTGCGTATCGCACAAGCGCCGGGCGAACTGTCCAGACCCGTGAGGGTGGCTCACGGGTCTGGACATCACCTCTCACGCCCGCCGGCCCGGATACTCAGTCCTGGGCCGGAGCGCTCTTGGCGGCCTTGGCGCTTTTCTTCGCCGGGGCCTTCTCGGCGGCCGTCTTGCGCGCAGCCGGCTTCTTCGGCGCCGCCTTCCGGGCTGGCTTCTCCGCGCTGTCGGCGCCATCGCCTTCCGTCGACGCCGCCTTCGACTTCGCGGTGGTCGCCTTCGCCGCCGTCTTGCGCGGCGCCTTGGCCGGGGTGCTCGCCGCCTTCGCGTCGATGAGGCTCACGGCCTCCGCGAGAGTGAGCGCCTCCGGGTCCATGGACTTAGGCAGGGTGGCGTTCACCTTGCCGAGGTTCACATAGGGCCCGAAGCGCCCCGCGCGCACGGTGATCTCGCCGCCGAGGGTGGGATGCTCGCCCAGGGAGCGCCCCGCCGACGCTGCGCTGCGCGGGCCGCGCCCCTTGCTCTGCTTGTCCGCGATGAGGGCGATGGCGCGGTTGAGGCCGATGTTGAGCACATCGTCCTCCCCGTCCAGATTCGCATAGGTGCGCCCGTGCTGCACGTAAGGGCCGTAGCGGCCGATGCCGGCGAGGATGGGTTCGCCGTCCTCCGGATGCTTGCCCACCTCGCGCGGCAGGGCGAGCAGCTTCAAGGCGGTGTCGAGATCCACATCCGCCGCGGCCAAGCCCTTGGGCAGGGAGGAGCGCTTGGGCTTCTCCCCGTCCTTGCCCTCGCCGAGCTGGAGATAGGTGCCGAACCGCCCGGCGCGCACAGTCACTTCCTCGCCGCTCTCGGGATCGAGGCCGATCACGCGCTTGCCATCGCCCTCCGGCGCGCCATCGCCCGTCAGAGGCTGGGTATGGCGGCATTCCGGATAGTTCGAGCAGCCGATGAAGGCGCCGAACTTGCCCATCTTCAGCGAGAGCCGGCCATTGCCGCAGGTGGGGCACAGGCGCGGGTCCGAGCCGTCCGCCTTGGGCGGGAAGATGTGGGCGGTGAGCATCTCGTCCAGGGCATCGAGCACCTGCGAGACGCGCAGCTCCTTGGTGGCGCCAATGGCGGCGTGGAAGTCCCGCCAGAAATCGCGCAGCACCTCTTTCCAGTCGATCTGCGCCGCCGAGACCTCGTCGAGCTTCTCCTCGAGATCGGCGGTGAAATCATACTCCACGTAGCGCTTGAAGAAGCTTTCCAGGAAGGCCGTGACGAGGCGGCCCTTGTCCTCCGGCACCAGCTTCTTCTTTTCCAGCTTCACATATTCGCGGTCGCGCAGCACCGCGAGCACGGCGGCGTAGGTGGAGGGGCGGCCGATGCTCAGCTCCTCCATGCGCTTCACCAGCGATGCTTCCGAGTAGCGCGGCGGCGGTTCGGTGAAGTGCTGGGCGGTCTCGATGCCACGGCGGTCGAGCCCCTCTCCGGCGCTCATGGCTGGAAGGCGGCGGCCCTCCTCGTCGTCGTCGTCGTCGTCCTTGCCCTCGCGGTAGAGGGCGAGGAAGCCGTCGAACTTCACCACCGTGCCGGTGGCGGAAAGGTCGAGGACGCGGGCGCCGGACGGGGCGGACACCTTCGCCTCGATGTCGGCGGTGGTGCGCTCCAGCTCGGCCGATTCCATCTGGCTGGCGATGGTGCGGGTCCAGATCAGCTCATAGAGCCGCGCCTGCTCGGCATCGAGGTGGCGCGCCATCTCCTTCGGCGACCGGCCGGGATCGGTGGGGCGAATGGCCTCGTGCGCCTCCTGGGCGTTCTTGGCCTTCACCGTATACTTGCGCGGCGCGCCGGGCAGGTAGCGCGGGCCGAACTGCTTGCCGATGGCGTCACGAGTGGCGGCGACGGCCTCGGGCGCCATGTCCACGCCGTCGGTACGCATATAAGTGATGAGGCCAACCGTCTCGCCGCCCAGGTCCACGCCCTCGTAGAGGCGCTGGGCAATCTGCATGGTGCGGGCCGGGGCGAGGCCGAGCTTGCGGCTGGCCTCCTGCTGCAAGGTGGAGGTGGTGAAGGGCGGCTGCGGATGCCGCTTCACGGGCTTGGCCTCCACCGAGCGCACCCGGAACTGGGCATTCTCAAGCGCCGTGCGGAAGGCGGCGGCCTCCTCCCCGGTGCCCACGGAGAGGCGGGTGATCTTCTTGCCGTCGGCCCCCGCAAGGCGGGCCTCGAACTCCTCAGCGCGGGGCGTCGCGAGGCGGGCGACGATGGACCAGTATTCCCTGGGAACGAAGGTCTCGATCTCCCGCTCACGGTCGCACACCAGGCGCAGCGCCACGGACTGCACCCGCCCGGCCGAACGGGCACCGGGTAGCTTGCGCCACAGCACAGGGGAGAGATTGAAGCCGACGAGATAATCGAGCGCGCGGCGGGCGAGATAGGCATCCACCAGCGCGACGTCGATGGCGCGGGGCGCCTTCATGGCATCGAGCACGGCCTGCTTGGTGATGGCGTTGAACACCACCCGCTCGACCTTCTGATGCTTCAGCGCCTTCTTCTGCCGCAGCACCTCCAGAACGTGCCAGGAGATGGCCTCCCCCTCGCGATCCGGGTCGGTGGCGAGAATGAGCGCGTCGGCCCCCTTCACGGCGCTGGCGATCTCGCTGAGTCGCTTCTGCGCCTTCGGGTCGACCTCCCAGAGCATGAGGAAATCGGCATCGGGATCGACCGATCCGTCTTTGGAAGGCAGGTCGCGCACATGGCCATAGGAGGCGATGACCTCATAGCCAGGACCCAGATACTTGTTGATCGTCTTCGCTTTGGCCGGCGATTCGACGATGACGACCTGCATGACCCAACGTCTCTCTCTGGTCCGGAGCCCCATTGCGCGGACCGTTTGAAGCGCCTCGGCGCGATGCGGACCGGCGCGGGGGGCGGCTCAGGCCGCCGGCCTCTCGCGGGCCGCATCTCGTTGCGCTGGTGGCTCCCCCGAAGCCGGAAAGCCCGCAGGCGGATGTCATTTCACAACGGAAACAGCATCATGACCGGCCGGCTCTCCCAAAGGCGGCTGCAAGATGGGCACGGCGGCCGCGCCTGTCAAATGGCACCGCCCGGCTGGCGAAACGGACCGGCGCGACCGGAATGCAACTATGAGTATGTTTTAATATGTCTATCAACCTGTAATACGTATTCCATGACCACTCGGGAAGGTCTTCGACAGGATCGCTCCATGGACAAGACAGCAGGCGACAGGGCCCCTCGCAGCACCAACGCCCGACCGCACGCAACTGAAACGCCCAATGTGAGCGATTCCGCGGCCGTTGCCTCATACATCGCAGGATTGACCGAGGAGCTTTCCCGCCTCGCGCGCAGCAGCGGGCTTCCGACTCTCTCCTATATACTCGACATGGCGCGGCTCGAAGCACGCGACGCGGCGAATGCAAAGGAGAGCGCCGGCGAGGGGCGCGTCGAGACGAAGGGCACGGGCTGCGGTGCGATGACGCCCTGACGTGGACCAGCGGAGACGATCCGCTTTCGGTCCCTCCCGGTCGCACGCCCCGGGACCGCGCGCTGAGGCCATACTCCTCGGAAGTCGCAGGAATTGGGTGATTGCAAGGCCGGCCTTTAAGCCTTGGCCAGAAGAGTACCAGTGCTTGAAAGCCGGGGTCGTGGCTGCCACGGCCCACCGTCACCACCTCGCCGTCCCGACGCTCGGGCCAGCGACTCCGGGCAACGCCGCCCGACATTCTCAAAAGTGACACCTGAGCACGTTCCCCGCGCCGTTCGGCTATGAGAGGCGTAGCGGCGCGCCCGATGGGCAGAACACCGGGACGCAGAAGGCACGCGCCACGCCTCAAGCCTGGCGCGCGTGGTCCATCGCTCCCACCTCCGGCGGGAACAGCCCAGCCTGGAAACAGGTGCTCATATGCTCCACCTTGGCGATGGCACGGTCGGCGGCGGCCGGCTCCAGCACCCGGCGCGCGGTGAGCTTGAAGAGCGCCACCCAGAGGGTGAAATGCTCCGGCCGAAGCTGCAGCGAGATGTGTGCCGAGAACGGGTTGCCCGTGTATCGGCCGGTCCCCAGCAGCGCGCGCGACCAGAAATTCTGGACCACGCGATAGTGCTCCTCCCAATCCGGGATGGCACGGGCGAATACGGGGCCCAGCACGGGGTCGGAGCCCGCGGCGGCGTAGAACTCCCGCACCAGCCGCTCCAGATCCGCCTCGGTGACGTGGATCTGCGTGGCGAGCTGCTCGCGCGCGCCGTCGGGCCAGTCCTCGGCACGGTCGGGAATGATGACGGCAAGCTCTGGCGCGGCAGGACCCTTGCGGTCAGCGGTGTTCAGGGGCGGATCGTACTTGCCCACGAGGTCGCGCAGCGCATGGGCGCGCAGCCGCGCGTTCTGGCGCTCCATAAAGAACACGCCGTCGGTCAGCGCGGTCTCGACCGGCAGGGTCTCGCGCACCGCATCCTCGGCGCGGGCCATGTCTTCGCCCTCGCCGATGTAGACCGGATAGGCGAGACCGCCGATGGCCCGCGTCAGGATGAAGATGCCCGGCAGCGATGGCGCACGGCGCGCGGCGGCGAAGCTCACGCCGCCGAACTCGACCGC
Source organism: Xanthobacter sediminis (assembly GCF_043195015.1). Classification (NCBI taxonomy): domain Bacteria; kingdom Pseudomonadati; phylum Pseudomonadota; class Alphaproteobacteria; order Hyphomicrobiales; family Xanthobacteraceae; genus Xanthobacter; species Xanthobacter sediminis. The sequence goes on from NZ_JBAFWH010000009.1 coordinate 194,126, forward strand.
GCTCGCCGCAGCGGAAGGCAGGTGCCGCGGCGCGCCCGCCTGAGGCACTTTCGGGGCGGTGTCCGCTTCGGAAGCGGCAGTGGGGGTGGTCATGGGTGCGTCTTCCTCCGCCGATGAGCGCTCAATCCTGCGCGCCATCCTTGCCGTCGGGTTCAGGAGCGGACGCCACCAGCCGCAGGCCCGCGCGCGAACGAGCCACCGCCTTCGCTGTCGTCTGCCACGGCGGACGGATGCGGACTGCGGTGCCCGGCACAAATCGCACGGGCAGCGGCGTATCGCTTTTGTCGGACGCCATGGATGCGCCTCCTCGCCCGGCCAGATGCCCACCAGAGGTGGCGCGGCCGGAGGCGTTTTGCATATCAACTATATAACGCAGCCTAGAAGAGGCCCTCGCTCCGGGCAAGGCACCACCCTCCCCCGAACCGCCCCAATTTTAAGCGCGCACACAAAATCACCAGAACGGCCCGCGCTATCCCTCGGCAGGCGCCCCGCCTTCGGGCGCCGCGGCCAACATCAGCACGGTGATGAATGCATTGATGCGATTGTAAGCGGCGACGCAGAGCTGGTCAGCCGTCAGCAGCGCCCGCGCGCTTTCCTGCGCATCCTGGTTGATGTGGCCGGTGAGCGCCGAAACCAGCTCGCTCTGGCCGATGGCGAGGCTCCTGAGTCCGAGCAGAAGATGGTCGAGGTCTCCCCGGGTCAGCGTCACCTTCAGCGGCGTGTCACCATCCAGGGCCGCCCAGCGCGCGATGGCCTCTGCCGGTACCTGGATCTGCTCGGGCTGCGCCTGCGCGCCGTCCGCTTCGGCGGCGCCTTGGGCAATATCGGTCATGGCAATCTCGCAATGCAGCAAAATACGCCCGTGGGCGGCAACTCGCCCGGCGCGGCAATGAAAAAAATCGGCGCCCCGGCATGGTGCGTCGCAACAAGAGATTACGCCCATCGCCCCCTGCGACACAAGAACGTGGCCCGCGGTGATCACGTTTTGGCAAGGTCGCCTTCTTCCGCCGATGCAGGGCCGCTAGAAATGCGGCGGTGCGAAAAAACCGCACCCACGGCAAAGAAAGGGATGCGATGACGGACACCCTGCTGCGCGATGCCGCGCCCGGCCAGCAGGCCGAGAGCGGAGACAAGACCGCCCGCAGCGGCAACTGGCGCTGGATCAAGGTATGGGACGCGCCCACGCGCCTCTTCCACTGGACGCTCGTGGCGCTCGTGGCCACCTCCTACGTCACCGCCCGCAACGGGTGGATCGACTGGCACTTCTACGCCGGCTACGCCATCCTCACCCTGGTCGTGTTCCGCATCCTTTGGGGGGTGTTCGGCAGCGAGACGGCGCGCTTCTCGTCATTCGTGAAAGCGCCGGGCGCCGCCATCGCCCACCTGCGCCATGTGCTGCGGCGCGAGCCGGAGCCGGAAACCGGGCACAACGCCGCCGGGGCCTACATGGTGCTGGCCCTCCTTGCGCTGCTGCTGTTCCAGGTCGTCTCCGGACTTTTCTCCAACGACGGCCTGTTCACCAGCGGGCCGCTCGCCACCCTGGTGAGCGGCGAGACCAGCGACCGGCTGACCGTGCTGCACGGACTCTCGTTCGATCTCATCGCCATCGCGGTGGCGCTGCACGTGGCGGCCATCTTCGCCTACGCGCTGCTGCTGCGGCAGGATCTGGTGCGGCCCATGATCACCGGCTGGAAGCGCCTGCCGGCCGCCATCGCCGCGCCGCGCCTCGCGCCCCTGCCCATCGCCGTCGTGCTGCTCGCCCTGGCGGCGGCGGCGGTGTTCGGCCTCCTGCAGCTCGGCTGACAGCGAACCGCACAAAAAAAGGGCGGCCCCCAGGAACCTCCGGGGGACCGCCCGTCGAAACGCGAGAACCTCCAAAGGACCGCAAGGGCCCCGCAGGGCCTCAGCGAGACTTGAAGCTCTGGTGGCAGGAGCGGCAGTTCTCAGCCACGGCGGTAAAGGCGGCCTTGAAGCCGGCTTCGGTGGTGGCCTTCGGGGCGTTCTCGGCTACCGCCTGGTTGAACTTGACGATGGCGGCGTCGAAGCCGGCGCGGTCGGACCACACCGCCGAGGTGGACTTGGTCTCGCCAGTGTCGGAGCCGGGCGGGAACAGCTTCTCGAAGCCCACCATTTTGTCCTTGAAGGTCTGGAAGATCAGCTCGGCCTTCTCGGCGCTGAACGGGACCTGCCCCTTCAGGATCGAGGCGCCGATCTCCGTCTGCTCGCCAATCGTCTTCATCGCAGCACGGCGCTGCTGGATGACATTGGTCTGGGCATAGGCGGCGGTGGCGGCGAGGAGACCGGCCACGACGGCCGCTGTCACGGAAAGACGCATCTTCTGCTCCAATGCGGATTCGGAAGAGGCAGCAACGTACAGCCATTCCAATCTGGGGATACCGCCCGCCACTCACGGTTTCGCGAGGGTGGCGGCGGCCAATTGCCGCTTCCGACTTTCGGCGCATCTTCCCCTGCGGAAATTGGCCGCGCCCCCGGCATCAAGCCCCGGTCACGCGGTCCACCATCTCCCGCACCTCCGCCGCCACCGCCGCCACCAGGGCCTGCTCCCGCGCCCGCACCACGAGGTGGGTCTTGAAGCGCCCGTCTTCGTCACGGAACGGATAGGAGCCGATGATGGTCTCCGGATGCCGCTTGGCGATGTCGGCCAACGGCGCCGCGATATCTCCTTCCTTGGCGTCGGCGAGCACGGTTTCGGAGAGCATGGGCCGGCCCTTCTCCAAATCGGGCAGCACCGCCTCCAGCATCGCCTGCATGATGCGCGGGACGCCCGCCATCACGATCACGTTGCCGATGCGGAAGCCCGGCGCCTTCGAAACCGCATTGACCACCAGAGAGGCACCAGCGGGAATGCGCGCCATGCGCAGGCGCGCCTCGTTGAGGTCTTTCTCGGCGATATATTCGAGCAGCATGGCGCGTGCGCGCGGATCCACGTCTATGCTGACGCCGAACGCCTTGGCGATCGAGTCGGCGGTGATGTCGTCATGGGTGGGCCCGATGCCGCCGGTGGTGAAGACATAGGTGAAGCGATGGCGCAGCGCGTTGACCGCGGCGACGATGTCCTCCTCCACGTCGGGGACGATGCGCACTTCCCGCAGGTCGATGCCCACCTCGGTCAGCCGCTCGGCGATATGGCCGATATTTTTGTCCTTGGTCCGTCCCGAGAGAACCTCGTCGCCGATGACAAGCAATCCCGCGGTGACCATTTGCGCGCCGTCTGCCTCACTCATGACGCCTCACCTGCCCTTTCTTGCAGCACCTTCGCCGGATCTGCTCAAATTGCACCCACTCACAAAGCGAGAGCGTCGCAGCCAGGAAGCCTTTTCCATTTATCACTTCTTTGGCACGATGTTTGTAGAGTTGTGAATCTGAGACCTGCGGACGTGGAGTGACAGTCCCAATGCGGCAAGCGTTCGACGAAATGTCCAGCACCAACGGGCATGTGAGACCGGCCTACGAAACGCTGAAGCAGTGGCTCAGCACCGTTCCGCAGGACGTGCTGAACCACCGCCGCAAAGAAGCCGAATACATCTTTCGGCGGATCGGCATCACCTTTGCTGTCTATGGGGAGCAGAACGCCCAGGAGCGCCTGATCCCCTTCGACATCGTGCCCCGCATCCTCACCAAGGATGAGTGGACACGCCTTTCGAAAGGCCTGGAACAGCGCGTCAAGGCGCTGAACATGTACATTCACGACGTGTATTCGAAGCGGGAGGTCCTGAAGGCCGGCGTGGTTCCAGAAGACCTGGTCTACAAGAACCCCGCCTTCCGCCCCGAGATGAACGGCCAGCGCGTGCCGCACGATCTGTACGTGCACATCGCCGGCATCGATATCGTCCGCACCGACCCCGACACCTTCTACGTGCTGGAGGATAACGCGCGCACGCCGTCCGGCGTCTCCTACATGCTGGAGAACCGGGAGATCATGCTGCGCCTGTTTCCCGAGCTGTTCTCCATGCACAAGGTCGCGCCGGTGGAGAATTACGCCGACGACCTGCTCGCCACCCTGCGCTCGCTCTCGCCCCACGGCGGGCATGAGCCGAACGTGGCGATCCTCACCCCCGGCATCTACAATTCCGCCTATTACGAGCACTCCTTCCTGGCCGACAAGCTGGGCGTGGACCTGGTGGAGGGCCGCGACCTGTTCGTGAAGGACGGCATCGTCTACATGCGCACCACCGAGGGGCCGAGGCGGGTGGACGTCATCTACCGCCGCCTCGACGACGACTTCCTGGATCCCCTCGCCTTCCGGCCCGACAGCGTGCTGGGCGTGCCCGGCCTCATGAGCGCCTACCAGGCCGGCAACGTCACCCTCACCAATGCGGTGGGCACCGGCGTCGCCGACGACAAGGCGGTCTATTCCTACATGCCGGACATCATCCGCTTCTACCTGGGCGAGGAGCCGCTGCTACCGAACGTGCCCACCTGGCGCTGCCGCGAGGCGGACCACCTGAAGTACGTGCTGGAGCACCTGCCCGAGCTGGTGGTGAAGGAGGTGCACGGTTCCGGCGGCTACGGCATGCTGGTGGGGCCCGCCGCCGACAAGGCGCAGATCGAGAAGTTCCGCGAGAAGCTCATCGCCGATCCCGGCAACTTCATCGCCCAGCCGACGCTCGCGCTCTCCACCTGCCCGACCCTGGTGGAGCAGGGCATCGCCCCGCGCCATGTGGACCTGCGGCCCTTCATCCTCTCCGGCTCCGACAAGGTGCGCATCGTGCCCGGCGGCCTCACCCGCGTGGCCATGAAGGAGGGCTCTCTCGTGGTCAATTCCAGCCAGGGCGGCGGCACCAAGGACACATGGGTGCTCGACGCATGACCTGAGGCCGCGGCGCGGCGTGATGCCCCGGCGCCCGCCACGGCCTTCCGAACACATCGCCGGCAATCGCACCGCCACGACGCCTGCCGCATTCTCCTTCTCCGGATGGGTTCTCCATGCTCTCCCGCACCGCCGACAACCTCTACTGGCTCAGCCGATATGTCGAACGCGCCGACTGCCTCGCGCGCATCCTCGACGTGTCGCAGCGGCTCGCCTACACCCCCGTCACCTACGGCGGCTCCACCAATGAATGGGGCTCCGCGGTGCTGACCGCCGGTGTGGCGGAGCAGTTCATCGAGCGCTACGGGCCGCTCGAGGAGGCCAAGGAGGAGCAGGTGGTCTCCTTCCTGGCGTTCGAGGCGGAGAATTCCTCCTCCATCCGCAACTGCTTCGAGGTGGCGCGCACCAACGCGCGCTCGGTGCGCACGGCCCTCACCTCGGAAATGTGGGAGGTCATTAACACCGCCTGGATCGAGCTGCGCAACTTCCCGAACCGCGCCCTCACGCGGGATGAACTCTCGCGCTTCCTGGCGTTCGTGAAGGAAACCTCGCTGCGGTTCGATGGCGCCACCTTCCGCACCATGCTGCGCAACGATGCCTACTGGTTCTCGCGCTGCGGCGCGCAGCTTGAGCGCTCGGACAACACAGCCCGCATCCTCGACGTGAAATACCATGTGCTGCTGCCGGAAAAGGAGCACGTGGGCGGGCCGCTCGACTATTTCCAGTGGGCCTCCATCCTGCGCTCGGTCTCGGCGCTCACCGCCTTCCACTGGGTGTACCGCGACAGCGTGAAACCCTGGCTGGTGGCGGACCTTCTCATCCTGAACCGGCAGATGCCGCGCTCGCTCGCCGCCTGCTACGACAACCTCGCCCGGAACCTGGACGACATTGCCTCGGCCTATGGCCGGCAGGGGCCTTCCCAGCGGCTGGCGCGCTCCATGCTCGCGCGGCTCACCAACCGCAACATCGAGGACATCTTCCAGACCGGCCTGCACGAGTTCATCTCGGGCTTCATTTCCGACAACAACAAGCTGGGCGCCGAAATCACGGAGCAGTATCTAACCTGAGAGGGTCGCGCGCCGCGCGTTCGTGAAAGCTCCTCCGGGTCCGGCAGTTCCGGGTCCGGCAATTTCAAGGTTCGATCATGCGTGTCCGCATCCGCCACGAGATCACTCAGCGCTTCGAGCCCGGCAGCCGCAACCTGTCGGTCACAGTCCGGCTTACCCCGCGCCCGCACGAGGGGCAGTTCATCCAGCGCTGGACCCTCGACCTCAACAACGACTGCCGGCTCCATCCGCAGGAGGACGCTTTCGGCAACCTTTGCCACGCCTTCAGCGTGGACGGTCCCACCGATCACGTGACCATCATCGCCGAGGGTGAGGTGGAAACGTTCGACACCACCGGCATTGTGCGGGGAACAGTCGAGCCGTTTCCCCCTTCGCTCTACCTGCGCGAAACCACGCTCACCTGCCCCACCGAGAAGGTCATCGCCTTCGCCGAGCAGGTGACGGACACGCCGGACGACCCCCTGAGCCATCTGCATGCCCTGATGGTGCGCGTGCACGAGACCGTGGAGGAAACCGAGCCGACCCCCACCATCATGCCCATGTCGGCCGAGGAGGTGCTCGAGGCGAAGTCGGCCTGTCCCGGCGGCATCGCCCACCTGTTCACGGCAGCGGCGCGCCACCTCGGCGTGCCCGCCCGCCACATCTCCGGCTACCTCGCGCTCGACGACGAGGGCTCTGCCCGCCATTGGGCGGAAGCCTATGTGCCGAAGATCGGCTGGATCGCGTTCGATCCCGGCCATAACGTCTGCGCCACCGAGAATTACGTGCGCCTCGCGGTGGGCCTCGACGCGTTCGGCGTCGCCCCCATGCGCTCGACCGGCTTCGAGTGCCGCGAGAGCGTCCGCGCCGAGGACGGGCGCTTTCCCCCGCGGCTCGTCCAGGCACAGAGCCAGGGCCAGAACTGAAGATCCCCACGCCGGCGCCGGGACAAAGTGCCCCGGCCCGGGCATCTTCTGGCCGGTTGTCATAAAGACACGGCAAAGCAACCTCCATGATACGCCCCCGGAGGCCACACGGAGGGCTCATGCCATGTCCAAGCATATGCCGGCCGATATGGAGGCCGATGCCTCGCGCGGTGCGCCCGGCGGTGAGCCGGCCGTCGCCGTGCCGCCCGCCCCCGGCTTGCCGGTGAAGCTGGAGGCCCGCCACCTCGACTTCTACTACGGCGGCACCCGTGCCCTGCACGACGTCTCGATGCCGTTCCACGCGAACCGCATCACCGCCCTCATCGGCCCTTCCGGCTGCGGCAAGTCCACCCTGCTGCGGGTGTTCAACCGCATGTTCGAGCTCTACCCCGATCAGCACGTGACGGGCGAGGTGCTGATGGACGGCGCCAGCATCCTTGGGCCGGGGGTGGACCCGGCCGCCCTGCGCGCCCGCATCGGCATGGTGTTCCAGCGGCCGACGCCGTTCCCCATGTCCATCTTCGACAACGTGGCCATGGGCGTGCGAATCAACGAGGCGCCGCCGGAGGCCGAGGTGGCCGTGCGGGTGGAGGAGGCGCTGCACCGCGCCGCCCTGTGGGACGAGGTAAAGGACCATCTTCCGGAAAGCGGCCTCAGCCTTTCCGGCGGCCAGCAGCAGCGCCTGTGCATCGCCCGCACCATCGCCGTGCGCCCGGAGGTCATCCTCTTCGACGAGCCGTGCTCCGCCCTCGACCCCATCACCACCGCCAGGATCGAGGAAACCATGGTGGAGCTGCGGGCGCACTACACGCTCGCCATCGTCACCCACAATCTCCAGCAGGCGGCCCGCGTGTCCGACTACACGGGCTTCATGTATCTGGGCGAGATGGTGGAATTCTCCTCCACCGACCATATGTTCACCCGCCCCAGGGACGAGCGCACCCACAACTACCTCACGGGCCGCTTCGGCTGAGCAGCCCACCCTCTGCCGCCCCGGAAGCCCGGCGGGGGCCTTGACCCCCCGGCCCGCCCCTGCAATGTCCTTGCCTCAAACAGGAGGAGGCCCCCGATGTCCGAAGCGCCGGCTTACGACCCCAGCAACGTCTTCGCCAAGATCCTTCGCGGCGAGCTGCCGGCGCACAAGGTCTACGAGGACGAACGGACCCTCGCCTTCCTCGACATCATGCCGCGCTGCCCCGGCCACGCCCTGGTGATTCCCAAGAGCGCGGCGCGCAACATTCTCGATATCGACCCCGAGGATCTCGCCCAGGTGGCCCGGATCTCCAAGAAGGTCGCCGTCGCCGCCACGGCCGCCTTCAAGGCGGACGGCGTCGCCGTCATGCAATTCAGCGAGGCGGCCAGCGGGCAGGAGGTGTTCCACCTCCATGTCCACGTCATTCCGCGCCATGTCGGCGTGCCCATGAAGCCCCCGGCGAGCGAGATCGAGAAGCCGGAGACGCTGGCTGAGCACGCGGCGCTGCTGCGCGCCGCCCTCGGCCAGTGAGTACGGCCGCCGCGCTGACCATTCGGGCGCCGGCGCGACTCCATCTCGGCTTCCTCGATCTCGGCGGCGCCCTGGGCCGGCGCTTCGGCAGCCTGGGCATCACCCTCGCCCGGCCGGTGACCCAGGTCACCGTCGCCCGCAGCGATGCCGATGCCGCCCTCGGCCCCGATTCGGACCGCGCCGCGCGGGTACGCGATGTGGTGCGCGCGGCCCTGGGCATCACCGGCGGCTTTGCCGTCAGCATCGACTCTGCGCTGCCACCCCATGGGGGGCTCGGCTCCGGCACCCAGCTCGCCCTGGCGGTGGGGGTGGCCGTGGCGCGGCTCGGCGGGCATGATCTCGATGCACGCGCGGTGGCGGGCCTCATGGGGCGCGGGCTGCGCTCGGCCATCGGCATCGAGGCCTTCACCGGCGGCGGCGTCATCCTCGACGGTGGAAAGCGCCTGCCGCCGAGCGACGACGACGCACGGCGCGCACCGCCCCTGCTCTCCCGCCTGCCGCTTCCGGAAGACTGGCGTGTCCTGCTCGCCTTCGATTCCGCCCGCGAGGGCCTGAGCGGCGATGCCGAGACGCGCGCCATGGCGGCCCTGCCGCCCTTTCCGCAGGCGCTCGCCGCCCATTTGTGCCACCTGATGCTGCTGCAGGCACTGCCCGCCCTCGCGGAAGGCGACGCCCACGCCTTCGGCTCCGCCATCGGCGAATGGCAGCGGGCGCTGGGTGATCATTACGCGGCGGCCCAGGGCGGCGGCCGCTTCTGCAGCCCCCATGTGGCCGAGGCCATCGGCTTTGTGGAAAGCCAGGGGGTTCCGGGCGTCGGCCAGAGCTCATGGGGCCCTACCGGCTTCGCCGTGGTGGGCAATGCGGCGCAGGCGGAAGAGCTGCTGCAGGCCTTGCGCCATCGCTTCGCATCGTCCACAAATCTCTCGTTCGATTGCGTGGCGGGCAACAATCTCGGCGCCGAAATCCAGGCGCATGGGGCAGGCCCCGGCTAAACGCCGCCACCAACTTCGCGACCAGGCGCCACGCCCGGTCTGGGATCTCCGGTGAAGAACCGCCCCGCGGCGCGCATGCCGAAACAAGCAGGCGGGTTCACGAACAGCAGGCCGACCAGCATGGATCTCGCTCTCATCGCTCTCTCCGCGCGGTCGCTGGCCGCCAGCGCCGCGCGCGCCGGCTTCGCGGCCCTGGCGCTCGACCTGTTTGCCGACCTCGACACCTGCGCCCATGCGGCGCGCTGCGTGCGCGTGCACAAGCGCAACGGCTACGCCTTCGATGGCGATGACCTGATCAAGGCGCTCGGCAGCCTCTCCCCCGCAGGCCTGCCCGTGGTGCTGGGTGGCGGGCTGGAGGACGACCCGGACCTCATGGCCCGCATCGCAGCCCGCAATCCCATACTTGGCAATTCGCCAGAGATCGTGCGGGTCTTGAAGGACCCTCTCGCTTTGGCCGGCCTGTGCGGCCACCTTGGCGTGCCCTTTCCGGCGGTCACCACCGAGGCGCCCGCTCCGGACACCTTCGGCGATGCGCCGGTAATCGAGAAGAAGACCGGCGGCGCCGGCGGCGGCCATATCCACCGGCGGGCAACCGGTGACCTCTCTGCGCCCCGGCCCGGCTACTACCTCCAGCGCGAGGTTAAGGGCGAGCCCTATTCCCTCCTGCTGCTCGCCAACGGGCGCAAGGCGGTTGTGGTCGGCGCCTCCCGCCAGTGGCGCGACAACGACATGGACCACCCCTTCCGCTATGGCGGCGTGGTCGGGCCCGTCGCCCTGCCTGCGGCGCATGCCGATGCGATACACGAGGGCGCGGTGCGCATCGCCCTGGCGTGCGGCCTCGTGGGCCTCGTCTCCATGGACTTCGTGGTCAGCGAGGACGGCTGGTTCCTGGTAGAGGTCAACCCGCGCCTGGGCGCCACCCTCGACATCTTCGACGTAGACCCGCTGCCGCCCCTGCTCGGCCTCCATCTTGCGGCCTGCGGCGGCCGGGTGCCTGAGGGCCTGCCCGTGCCCTCCGAGATCCACGCCGCGCGTGTGGTCTATGCGGAAACGGACCTGCTGGTGCCCGCCTGCGCCCTGCCCGAGCATGTTGCCGATCGTCCGGCGGCCGGCGCCGCCATCCCCAGGGGCGCTCCAGTGTGCACCGTGCGCACCAGCGGCCCCACGGTCGAGGCCGCGCTGGCACGGCTCGATGTCCTCACCGCCGAGCTGCGCGGCGAGCTGGGCTTCGCCCCGGTCGCGGAGCCGGCGGCCTGAGCCCCTCCGCATCGATGCACGCGCGCGTTGCCGCCTGCTTCCTGGCCGCATGCCGGGCCGAGCTTCAGGCCCTGAAGCCCGGCAACGTGCATGTGTTCGCGGCCGGGCACGGCATGGAGACGCGCCATTTCGAGCAGGCCGCCGAGGCGGCGGCGGAGGTCATCGCCGCACCCGGCCTCGGTGTGGGCGCCCGCATCCTGGCGGCGGTGGAAGCATCTCTGGCGGTTGCCGGCTGCAACACGAACCTCGGCATCATCCTCCTGTCCGCACCGCTCGTGGCGGCCGCGCTCACGCAGGGACCGGGCAACCTGCGGCAACGCCTCACATCGGTGCTCGACAGCCTCACGCTGGAGGATGCCGACGCCGCCTTCCGTGCCATCGCCGCGGCGAATCCCGGCGGGCTCGGCAGCGATGCCGCGGCGGACGTGCGCGCGCCCGCCCGCTTGGACCTGCGCGCCGCCATGGCGCTCGCCGCCGAGCGGGACCGCATCGCCCGGCAATATACAGGCGGTTTTGCCGATGTATTCGGCATCGGCATGCCTGCGCTGGAGGCGGACCCGTGCGCACCGCGCGGCGTGGAAAATGCCTATCTGGCTTTGCTGAGCGCCTTCCCCGACAGCCATATCGCCCGGAAATTCGGAAGCGCGGCTGCCGACGGCGTCCAGGCCGAGGCAAAGGAGGTACGCCATGCCCTCGCCGCCGCGTTGGCAGCGGGTGGCGAAGAGAGCCGCCACGGCCTCCTCCTGCGCTTCGATGCGAGCCTGAAGGCACGGCACATCAACCCCGGCACCACCGCAGACCTCACGGTGGCGAGCATCCTCGCCGCCCTGCTGGACGCGGGCTGAGGCCGGCCCGGCGCTTGGGAGAAACCCATGCGGCCGGCCCTCAAGGACCTCAACCGATGGGCGTGCCCCCCGCGTGGCGATCACTCGATGGGGAAATCGAAATAGGTTTCGGGGAAGGGCTCGTTCGCCAGGGTGAAATGCCACCACTCCTGCTCGAAGGGCCGGAACGCGTGCGCGTCCATAAGGCTGGCCAGCAGATGCCGGTTCTCTCTCTGCGCCGCGCTCACGGCGTCCGACCCAGGCCAGGAGAGGGTGCTGAAGAGATCGAACGGGGTGCCCATGTCCAGCTCGGCGCCGGTCGAGCGGTCCACCAGCGTCAGGTCCAGCGTCGAGCCGCGCGAGTGGCCGGATCGCTCGGCGATGTAGCCCAGGGCGAAGAGCTGGCCCTTGTCGAGATCGGGATAATAGGTGGCCTTGGTGCGGGTATCCGAAAGGTCCGCCGCCCAGCGCGCGAAATGAGCCACCGCGCGGGCGGGGCGGTAGCAGTCGAACAGCTTCAGCGCGAGGCCCCGCGCCTGCGCATCCCGCGCGACGCCAGCCAGCGCCTGCGCCGCGGGACGCGTGAGAAAGCATCGCGCCGCGCCATAGCCATCCACCGGCGCGCCGACGAAATTATGCACGCCGGCATAGCGCACATCGAGCACCACACCCGGCACCACGTCGGCCACATCAACGAACAACGCGGGCCGTTCGGCACGGGCGTCGGGCATCGCCCCCAGCCCGGCGAGACCGAGCACGAGGGCGGCAGGCTTGGCGAAGGTGTTCATGAGGCGTCGCATCGGCTTTCCGCGGAGGCCCCAATCTAGCGCATTTCGGCACCAAGGCGACCCCGCGCGCGCGGCGCGGGACCGAAGACACTCTCCCCGCCGCTAGATGGCGGTGGAACATCAGCCTCAGGAAAAGAAGCTGGTGATGGTCTGCCAGATGCTCTTGTGCGGAGCCGCGGTGATTTCCGCCGCCGCGGGCTTTGCCTCCGGGCTGGCCACTTCCGGACCCGAGAGCGACTTTTCAACCGCCGCCGGCGTGATGACGGCGGAGAAGGCCGTGATCTTGGCCAGGGTCACCGGGCCGGCCATGCCGTCCGGGTCAAGGCCGTTCTTTTCCTGGAAGGCTTTCAGCGCCTTCTCGGTGGCTGCTCCGAAGGCGCCATCGGCTGCAACGCCCAGGGCACTCTGGAGCTTCTTCACGGCCTCGCCACGGCTGCCCACCGCGAGCAGGATCAGCTCCGGCAGGTCCAGCGCCAGGAAGGTGTCGGGCCCGGCCACGCCGTCCACCGCAAGGCCATGGGCCTTCTGGTACGCCTTCAGCGCCTCTTCCGTGGCGGAGCCGAATTGGCCGTCCGCCGACACGCCCAACTTCGCCTGCAAGATCTTCACCGGCTCGCCGGCCAGTCCACGCTTCAGCAACGCCATGGTCCCACTCCCTGAGAGATCGACGCCCGACGTCCCGGCGCCAACGGTACCGTTACAGAATTCTATAACATTTTACCATGGGAACGAAATACCAAGCGCCCAAAAGAAAAATGCCGGGCCCAGTGATGGACCCGGCAAGTATCGCCGCAGAGCGGCGAACCTTCCAGAGGGGAACAGCTGAAGCATCGATCACGATGCGATCAGCGCATGTGCACACTGCACGCCCCTTAGGCAGAAAGCAACGAAAAATGACCGCATATCAGGCATGCGTATTGCGCTTAGCTTTTTGCTTCAGCCCTGCAGAAAGCGTCATTCAAACGATAAACTTCAGTAGTTCCAACGCTGTGCCTTCGAGATCAGAAAATCGCGGAATACCTGGATGCGCGCCACCGAGCGCATCTCCTGCGCGTAGGTGAAATAGGCTTCCAGCTTGGGGGTCTCGCGATCCGTGAAGATCTGCACCAGCGAGTTCGCATCGTCGGTGAGATAATCCGGCAGCGTGCCGATGCCGACCCCGCGCTCCACCGCCCGCTTCAGCCCGAGCACGCTGTTCACCTCGAACGCGGGGATGCGCGGCACGGTGCCATCGCGCCCGGCGTGCTCCAGCCAGTTCAGGCCCTGGAAATAGGAGGGAATCGGCCCGCCGAGCAGTAGGATGCGGTGCTTGTCGAGCTCGTCGAGCGTGCGCGGCTGGCCATGGCGCTTCAGGTAGTCCACCGAGGCGTAAGCGTGGAAATGCACCGTGAACAGCTTGCGCTGCACGAGGTCCGGCTGCACCGGCTGGCGCATGCGAATGGCCACGTCCGCCTCGCGCATGGCAAGGTCGAGTTCCTCGTCCGTGAGGATGAGCTGGATGCGGATGTCCGGGAACAGCTCCACGAACTCGCCCACCCGCGCCGTCAGCCAGTGGGTGCCGAGGCCGACGGTGGTGGTGACGCGCAATTCGCCATTGGGCTTCTCGCGGCTGTCGGAAAGCTGCGCCCGCGCGGACTCCAGCTTCAGGAACACCTCGTGGGCCGTGCGATAGAGCAGCTCGCCCTGCTCCGTAAGGATGAGCCCGCGCGCATGGCGGTGGAACAGGGGCACCTTCAGCTCCGCCTCCAGCGCCGACACCTGCCGGCTGACCGCCGATTGCGATAGCCCCAGCGTTTCACCCGCATGGGTGAAGGAACCCGCCTCGGCGGCGACGTGGAAGACCTTCAGCTTGTCCCAGTCCATGGGTGCCCCGGATGGTGCGGCATCCGGCGGATGCGGGATGCTCTCGTTTTGGAGTGGTCGAGAAAACGCAAAGGGCGCCGCCCGGCGGCGCCCGGCCGGCCTTACTCGGCGGCTTCGGCCACCTCGGCAGCAAGGAAGCGCTCCGCCTCCAGCGCCGCCATGCAGCCGCGCCCGGCGGCGGTGACCGCCTGGCGGAAGATATCGTCCGCCACGTCGCCCGCAGCGAACACGCCCGGCACCGAGGTGGCGGTGGAATCCGGCGCGGTCCACACGTAGCCGGATGACTTGAGCCGGAGCTGGTCCTTCACGAGGTCCGTCGCCGGGGCGTGGCCGATGGCGACGAACAGGCCGTCCGCCGCGAGCTGCCGGGTGGCGCCGGTGCGCGTGTCGCGCAGCACCACGCCGGTGACATGGGTGGGCTCGTCGGCGCCCTGCACCTCGGCCACCTCGGCGTTCCAGATCACCTCCACCTTGGGATTGGCGAACAGGCGGTCCTGCAGGATGCGCTCGGCGCGGAAGCTGTCGCGCCGGTGCACAACGGTGACCTTGGCGGCGAAATTGGTGAGGAACAGCGCCTCTTCCACCGCCGTGTTGCCGCCGCCCGCCACCACCACGTTCTTGCCGCGGTAGAAGAAGCCGTCGCAGGTGGCGCAGGCGGAAACGCCGAAGCCGCGGTAGGCGCCCTCCGAATCCAGCCCCAACCAGCGCGCCTGCGCGCCGGTGGCCAGGATCACCACGTCGGCGGTGTAGCTCACCCCCGATTCCGTGACGAGCCGGAACGGCCGCTGGGAAAGGTCGAGGCTCGCCACATGGTCGGCGACGAGGGTGGTGCCCACGTGCTCGGCCTGGGCGCGCATCTGCTCCATCAGCCAGGGGCCCTGGATGGGCTCGGCGAAGCCGGGGTAGTTTTCCACCTCGGTGGTGATGGTGAGCTGGCCGCCGGGCTGGATGCCCTCGAACAGCACCGGCTGGAGCATGGCGCGCGCCGCATAGATGGCGGCGGTGAAGCCCGCCGGCCCGGAGCCGATGATGACGACCTTGGTATGCTGCACACTCATAATGTCCTCGAAAGGCTCTGCCCGACAGGGCGGGGATGCCGCGCGCGCCAGCGGCGCCCGAACCGCCGCCATGCCGGCGCGCAGCGTAAGCTATGCGCAAATGTAGGGGCTCCACCGCATCGCCACAAGGCATCGCGGCGGTGCCGAAGCTCACCTTTCATGACCATTGTGCACGGGCGATTTGACGAAAGATTATTTCGTTGCGTTGCCGCAATCGCGCACTAAGGTGCCGGTGCGCCGATCATGGGCGCCCTGCCCACCGGGAGTTCGCCTTGACCGTCCGCCTCGATGCTGTCGACTGGAAGATCCTCGACGAGCTTCAACGCGACGGGCGCATGACGAACGTGGAGCTCTCCCGCCGGGTCGGCATCTCCGCCCCGCCCTGCCTGCGCCGCGTGCGCGCGCTGGAGGACGACGGCATCATCCAGGGCTATCGCGCGCTCCTGGACGAGAAGCGCCTGGGCTATGATCTCATGGCCTTCGCCATGGTGCACCTCATCAGCCAGGCGGAAATCGATCTCGCCGCCTTCCAGGACCGCATCGACCAGTGGCCGCTGGTGCGCACCGCCTGGATGCTCTCGGGCGACGTGGACTTCATGATGCTGTGCGTGGCGCCGGACCTGCGCACCTTCCAGAACTTCGTGCTGGAGATCACGGCCACGCCCAACGTGCGCAACGTGAAGACCGCGCTCACCCTGAAGCAGGTGAAGAACGCCCCCGCCGTGCCGCTGGAAGCCGATCCCGCGCGCCCGTGAGACCGCACGCCGCCCTCGCGCTCAGCGGATGCCGGCGCGCAGGAAGGCCTGGATGAACTGCCTCTGGAAGATGAGGAACGCCACCAGCAGCGGCGCCACCACCACGAGCGTCGCCGCGCTGATGATGGAGATGTTGACCCCGCTCTCCGGCGCCCCGAACAATGACAGCCCCACCGTGAGCGGCCGCGTGCCGGGCGAGTTGGTGACGATCATCGGCCACAGGAAGTTGTTCCAGTGGGTGGCGACCGACACCAGCGCGTAAGCGAGATAGACCGGCCGCGTCACCGGCACATAGACCCGCCAGAGCACCCCGAGCCAGGAGCAGCCCTCCACGCGCGCCGCCTCCTCCAGCTCCACCGGCACCGACTTGAACGCCTGCCGCAGCAGGAAGATGCCGAAGGCGCTGGCGATGTAGGGCAGCCCCATGCCGGCGATGGTGTCGAGCAAAGCGAGGCGCGAGACCATGGCGTAATTCTCGACGATCAGCACCTCCGGCAGGATGAAGAGCTGGAGCAGCACCAGCACGAACAGCACCTCGCGCCCCGGAAAGCGGAAACGCGCGAAGGCGAACCCCGCCAGCGTGCACAGCACGAGCTGCCCCGCCAGGGTGAAGCTCACCAGCATCAGCGTGTTGAGCATGTAGGTGGGCCACGGCGCCGCGGCCCACGCGGCCTCGTAATTCTCAAGCGTGAAGGGCGCGGCGAGCGAGAAATCGAGCGCCTGGCCGGGCATGCGCAGCGAGGCCCAGCCGGCGAACAGCAGCGGCGCGATCCACACCAGAGCGAGCAGCCACGCGCCCGCGGCGTCCAGCGCCACGCTCCAGCGGATCGGACGGATGGCGAGCGAGGGTGTCATCGGTAGTGGATCCGCTTGTCGAAGACGGCGAACTGGAGGACCGCCACGGTGCCCAGGACCAGCAGCAGCAGCACCGTCATGGCGGCGGCGTGGGGCCGGTCGAAATAGGAGAAGGCCATCTCCCACACCCAATACAGGGCAAGCTTGGTGGCGTTGTTCGGCCCGCCCTTGGTGAGGATGAAGAGCTGGTCGATCAGCTTCACCGAATTGATGAGCGCGTTGATGAAGATGAAGGCGGTGGTGGGCATCAGCAGCGGCAGCAGCACCCGCCTGAGATAGGTGAAGCGCCCCGCCCCCTCCACCAGGGCCGCCTCGCGCAGGTCGGGCGGGATGGTCTGGAGGGCGGCGAGGTAGAAGATCATGAAGAAGCCCGCCTCCTTCCACACCGTCACGGCCATGACCGCCCACAGCGCCGTCTGCGGCTGGCCGAGCCAGTTCACGGGCGGCAGGCCGAAGAGGCCGGTGAAGCTGTCGATGACCCCAAGGCCAGGCGTGTAGAAGAACAGCCACAGGTTCGCCGCCGCCACCATGGGCAGCACGGTCGGCGTGAAATAGGCACTGCGCACAAAGCCGCGCAGCGGCATGCGCCCATCCGCCCACAGCGCCATCAGCAGGGCCAGGGCGATGGAGACGGGGATCGTCACCGCCGCATAGACGAGGTTGTTGCCGATCACCTGCCAGAAGACCGAATCGGCGACGAGGTCGCGATAATTCTCAAGGCCATTGAACACCGCCGGCCGGCGCGCCGTCCCGCGCGAAAAGAGGCTGCCCCACGCGGTGGCGCCGGCGGGCAGGAAGGCGAACAGCGTGAGCAGGATCAGCGCCGGCGTCACCAGCATCCAACCATAGAGGGCATGGAGGCGGCGCTGGCGCTGGGCGATCGGATCGAGGGCGCGGGCTTCGGGCATGGTGGGTTTTCCGGCGGGTTCCGGCGGTCTCGGCGCGGACGAGGAGGACGGGCCTTGCGGCCCCGCCCTCCCCGCTTCACGGGCGGCCGCTCAGCGCTGGAAGGGCTTGAGCAGCTGGTTGGCGGTGGCCTGCGCCTCCTTCAGGGCGTCGGCCGGCGTCTTGCTGCCGGTGAGCGCGGCCTGGATGGCGTTGTTCAGCGCCTCACGCACGCGGGCGGTGTCCCAGGTGGAGAACTCGGCGATGGCGACCTTGAGCTGGTCGCGGGCGACGAGGGCCTGGGGGAACTCCTTGCCGTAGGCCTTGAGCGCCTCGGTCTCGTAGGCCGCCGGGCTCACGCCCACGTAGCCGGTGGCGATGGACCACTCGGCGGCGCGCTCGGGCGCGGTCATGTAGCGGATGAGCTTCAGGGCCGCCTTGCGCTCCGCCTCGGAGGCGTTCTTGAAGAGGTAGAAATTGCCGCCGCCCGTGGGCGAGCCGGGGCGCTTGTGGGCCGGCAGCTCGGCCACGCCGAAGTCGAACTTGGCTTCCTTCCGCACGGCGGTGAGGTTGCCGGTGGTGTGCCACATCATGGCCGTCTGGCCCTGCACGAAGGCCTGGCGCAGGGTGCCCCACTCCACGAGGCCGGCGGGCGAGATCTTCTGGTCGGTGGAAAGCGACTTCCAGAAGTCGAGCGCCTCGATGACCGCGGGATCATCGAAATAGACCTTGGCGCCGTCCTTGCTCATCAGCTCCTTGCCGTTCTGGATGGCGAAGCACTGGAACATCCAGTAGGGATAGCCGGTGGACGGCACCATGAGGCCGTAGCGGCCCTCCTTGGTGAGCTTCTTGCCGGCCGCCACCATCTCGTCCCAGGTCTTGGGCGGCGAATTGGGGTCGAGCCCGGCTTCCTTGAACATGTCCTTGTTGTAGTACATGACGATGGTGGAGCGCTGGAACGGCACGCCCCAGGTCTTGCCCTCGATACGGCCGTTGGCCATCAGCGCGGGATAGAAGCTGTCGAGCCACGCCTTTTCATCGTCGCTCTTCGCCACGTCGTCGAAGGGGACGATGAGGTCCTGCTCGATCAGGTCATAGGCATCGATGGAGAACAGCACCGAGAGCTGCGCCGGCTGGCCGCTCTTGAGGGCCGAGAGCACGCGCACGCGGGTGTCGTCGTAATTGCCGGCGTAGACGGCCTTCACGTCGACGTCGGGGTTCTCCTTCTCGAACCCCTCGATCATGCCGTCGATGACCTTCGTCAGCGGGCCGCCGACGGAGATCGGGTAATACATGGTCAGCTCGGTCTTCGCGAAGGCCGAGGCGGCCGAGGCCGCGAGCAGGCCCGCCGCCAGGGCGGTGGCGGTGAAAAAGCGTCTCATGGTCGTGTCCTTCCAGCCTTGAGGCAACGCTTGCGGGGTAAAAGGGAACGATCAGCCCGCCGCGCGGGCCGGCGGGTCCGCCGGACGGCGGACGGGAATGCGGCGGCCGCTCTCGCGGTCGAACCAATGGGTGGCTTCGGGCGCCCAGCTCAGCGAGACGGCCGAGCCCGGCTGAGGCTCCGCGCGGCCGGGAATGCGGGCGGTGAGCGCCTCGCCGCCGGAAAGGCGCAGGTAGACGAAGGTTTCCGCGCCCAGGAACTCGCTCGCCACCACGCTGGCCGAAAGCGGGCCGGCGCCCGGCGGCAGCACCCGCACCGCCTCGCTGCGCACACCCGCCATCAGGCGCTCCTCCACGTAGCCGGCCGGCGCCAGGAACGAGACCGCCGCCGCCGGCACCAGCGTCATGGGCGGAGTGCCGATGAAGCCGGCGGCGAAGGCGCTGGCCGGCGCCTCATAGAGCGCGGCCGGCGCGCCCTGCTGCTCGATCCGCCCCTCACGCATGAGGATGACCTCGTCGGCCATGCCCATGGCCTCGGTCTGGTCGTGGGTGACGTAGATGACCGTCATGCCGAGCCGGCGCTGCAGGGCGCGGATCTCCTGCCGCACCCCATGGCGCAGCTTCGCGTCCAGGTTGGAGAGCGGCTCGTCCATCAGGCACAGGGGGTGGTCGGCCACGATGGCGCGGGCGAGGGCCACGCGCTGGCGCTGGCCGCCGGAGAGCTCCGCCGGCTTGCGGCCATCGAGCCCCTCGAGGCCCGTCACCGCCAGCGCCTCGCGCAGCCTGCGCGCCCGCTCGGCCTTCGGCACGCGCCGCACCTTGAGGCCGAACATGATGTTCTCCGCCACCGAAAGGTGCGGAAACAGCGCATAGGACTGGAACACCACGGACAGGCCGCGCCCCGAGGGCGCCAGCGCGGTGACGTCGCGCCCGCCGATCTCGACCCGCCCGCGATCGGGCGTCTCCAGCCCGGCGATGAGCCGCAGCGTGGTGGACTTGCCGCATCCAGAGGGGCCCAGCAGCACGGTGAAGCTGCCCCGCGGGATGGTGACGGAGAGATCCTCCACACCCCCGCCGCCCGGAAAGATGCGGCTGACGCTGTCGAGGCGGACGAAGGGCTCTGCTGTCGCGGCCATGCTCATGCTCCCGTGCCGGAGGCGATGCGCAGGCGCGCGCCCATGCCGTCCTCTTCGAACAGCGCGTCGAACGGCGGCGGCGGGGCCGCGTCGAGCACCACCATGTCCACATCGCTCAGATGCCCGCCCCGCGCGGGCGCCGGACGGCCGAACTTGCTCGCGTCCGCCACCAGAATGGAGCGCCGGCAGCTCTCCCGCATGGCGGCGCGGGCGAGCACCTCCGCCCGGTCGAAATCCACGAAGGTGCCGTCCGCCTCGATGCCGCCGACGCCGAAGATGCCGAAATCCACCCGGTAGTTGCGGTACATCTCCTCCACGTGCGGCCCGAGCACGTCGCGGTCCGGCAGGCGCACCGTCCCGCCGGGCAGGATGATGCGGTTGGAGGGCGCGACGGAGAGCGCCATCGCCACGTTCAGATTGTTGGTGATGACGGTGAGGTCCTCGTGCTCCTGCATGGCGAGGGCCACGAACTCCGGCGTGGTGCCGATGCCGAAGGAGACCGAGGCGCCGCCGGGAATGAGGCGCGCCACCAGCGCGCCGATGGCCTGCTTGGCCAGGGGATGGATGATACGGCGCGAGTCGTAGGGCAGGTTGAGGCGGGGCGCCTCCACATATTCCGCGCCGCCCCGGCGCCGGCGCAGCAGGTTGGCGTCGCACAGCGTGTTGATGTCCCGCCGGATGGTCTGCGGGGTCACGCAAAACTGCTCCGCGAGCGTCTCCACGCTCAGGAAGCCGCCCTGCCGGGCGAGATCGACGATATCCTGCTGCCGCGATGTAATGTTCATTCGGTCCGTCATCATGTTCATTCGAACATGGCGCGGACCCTATCCGGGCTCATTGAAGCTGCGACGTCAGTTCCATGACGTTCGAATGAACACGCAGCGCGCGCAGGAGCCCAGCGCAGGCGTGGGGGCGCAGCCCGGATCGCCGTTGCGATGTCGGATGGCCCGAAGGCGGCGCCCTATTTCTCCCCGCGCTCGGCGCGCAGGCGGGCCCAATAGTCCATGCGCTTGCGGATCTCTCGCTCGAAGCCCCGCTCCACCGGGTGGTAGAAGCTCTGCCGGCCGAGCGCCTCGGGGAAGTAGTTCTGGCCGGAGAAGGCATCCGGCTCGTCATGATCGTAGCGATAGCCGAGGCCGTAACCCTCGCGCTTCATGAGCTTGGTGGGTGCGTTCAGGATCTGCTTGGGCGGCGTCAGCGAGCCCGCGTCCTTGGCGAGGCGCGTCGCGGCCTTGAAGGCGGTATAGACCGCGTTCGACTTCGGCGCGGTGGCCACGTAGACGACCGCCTGGGCGAGCGCCAGCTCTCCTTCCGGCGAACCGAGGAAATCGAAGGCGTCCTTCGCCGCGCTCGCCACCACCAGGGCCTGCGGGTCGGCATTGCCCACATCCTCGATGGCCATGCGCACGATGCGCCGCGCCAGGAACAGCGGGCTCTCGCCCGCATCCAGCATGCGCGCGAGATAATAGAGCGCCGCGTCGGGGTCCGACCCACGCACCGACTTGTGCAGCGCGGAAATGAGATTGTAGTGCCCGTCCTCGCTCTTGTCGTAGATGGGCGCCCGGCGCTGCACCACCTCCGCCAGGCCGGCCACGTCGAACACCTCGCCGGGCCGGGCCGCGCGCCACACCTCCTCCGCCAGGGTGAGCGAGGCGCGCCCGTCGCCGTCCGCCATATTCACCAGAGCGAGCCGCGCCTCTTCCGTCAGCGGCAGCGGCTTGTGCTCGATTTCCTCCGCGCGGGCGAGCAGGCGGCCGATGGCCTCCGCATCGAGCGCGCGGAACACCAGTACCCGCGCGCGGGAGAGCAGGGCTGCGTTCAGCTCGAAGGAGGGGTTCTCGGTGGTGGCCCCCACCAGTGTGACCGTGCCATCCTCCATCACCGGCAGGAAGCCGTCCTGCTGGGCGCGGTTGAAGCGGTGGATCTCATCCACGAACAGCAGCGTCGACTGGCCCAGCCGCCGCCGCGCGCGGGCCTGCTCGAACACCTTCTTCAGGTCCGCGACACCGGAGAAGATGGCGGAGATCTGCTCGAAGTGAAGATCCGTGGCCGTGGCCAGCAGCCGCGCCACGGTGGTCTTGCCCGTGCCCGGCGGCCCCCAGAGAATGAGCGAACCGAGGGAGCGGCCCTCCAGCATGCGGGTGAGCACGCCGTCCGGCCCCACCAGATGGTCCTGCCCCACCACCTCCGAAAGATGCGTAGGCCGAAGCCGGTCCGCCAGGGGGCGCGCCGCGCCCTCCCCCGCACCCGCGGCCACGCCGGCCGCCTCGAACAGATCGCCCATGGCGATGCCCGCCCCCTAGCCCGGCAGCAGCGCGGAGATGGCGCGCCCGCCGCGAATGACCAGGATGCGCCAAGCCCGCATGGGCGTCTGTGTCAGCGTGTCGAGATCGCCGGTGCGGCCGATCTTCTCGCCGTTCACCTCGACGATGACATCGCCCGGCTTGAAGCCCGCGGCTGCGGCCGGCGTGCCCTCGGCGATGTCCGAGATGACGACGCCGCTCGAAGCCCCGTCCACCCGCATCTCCTCCGCCACGGCCGGCGAGAGGTTCACGACGGTGGCGCCGCCGAAGGGAGAGCGCGAGCGCAGCGCGATTTCCTCGCGCGGCGGCGTTTCCGGCGCGCTCTCCAGAACCACGACAGTGCTCTCGCTGCGCCCACCCCGATTGAGGCCGAGCGCGGCCTTGCCGCCGATGGGACGGGTCGCGAGCCGGTAGTTGAGCGACTCGGGATCCTCGATCCCCTGCCCTTCCACGGCCACGACGAGATCTCCCACCTTCAGCCCCGCCTTTTCCGCCGGGCTGCCCGGCGCCACCTCGCGCACCAGCGCGCCGGCGGGGCGCGCGAGGCCCAGGCCCTCCGCGATTTCCGGCGTCACGCGCTGCAGCTTTGCGCCGAGCCAGGGCCGACGCACCGCCTTGCCGCCGGACTTCGCCTGATCCAGCACCACTCGCACCATGTTCACGGGAATAGCGAAGCCGATGCCGATGGACCCGCCCGAGCGCGAATAAATCGCCGTGTTGATGCCCGCCAGCCTGCCGGCCATATCCACCAGCGCCCCGCCGGAATTGCCGGGATTGATGGCCGCGTCGGTCTGGATGAAGAACTGGTAGTCGGAGACGCCCACCTGCGTGCGCGCCACGGCCGAGACGATACCCTGCGTCACCGTCTGGCCCACGCCGAAGGGATCGCCGATGGCGAGCACGAGATCGCCGACCGCCAGCTCATCGGAATTGCCCAGCTCCAGCGAGGCGAAGGTCTCCTTCCCCTCCGGCTTGATGCGCAGGATGGCGAGATCGGTCCGCTGGTCGCGCAGCAGCACCTGCGCCTCGTATTCGCGCTTGTCGTTGAGCGCGACACGGATCTCGTCCGCGCCCTCGATCACATGGTAATTTGTGACGACGAGGCCCGAGGGATCGACGATGACGCCAGATCCAAGCGAACGCTGCATCCGCTCCGGCGCCCCCAGCCCCGGCGCCCCGCCCGGACTGCCGAAAAAGCGCCGGAAGAAGGGATCCTCAAAGAAGGGGTTCATGCGCTGCTGCGCGGTCTTCAGGGCATAGACGTTCACGACGGCCGGCGCCGTGCGCGCCACCACGGGCGCGAACGAAAGCTTCACCTCGCCCTGTGACGCCGGAACCCGCGCCGCAGGCGCCTGAGCCGCAGCCGATCCTCCGGGGAAAGACGTCGCGGCCAGAAGGCCGGCCGCCACGGCAAGGCGCGAAAGACGTTTCAGCATCCGGTCATCCTCACGCAAACCACCGGCACGACGCTGCGTTGCCCCATGGACCTCTCGCAGATTCGCCGACAAGCGACAGCTCTGAACACAAAAAAGGGCGGCCCAAGGACCGCCCTTCTTCAATTCGTCGCGCGCGAGAAGGCTCACGCCGCCTCGGCTTCCCCGGCAACCGCCTCGGCGCGGGCGCGATCAGCGGCGCCCTTGGCGTTCTCGTCGCGCTCCACGAACTCAATCACCGCAACCGCAGTGTTGTCGCCATAGCGGAAGCCGGCCTTGATGATGCGGGTGTAGCCACCCGGCCGCCCGGCATAGCGCGGGGCAAGCACGTCGAAGAGCTTCTTGACGACCGACTGGTCGCGCAGCTCCGCGATCGCCTGACGACGCGCGTGCAGGTCGCCACGACGGGCCAGCGTCACCAGCTTCTCGACCACGGGACGCAGGTCCTTGGCCTTCGGCAGGGTGGTGACGATCTGCTCATGGGTGATGAGCGCGCCCGCGAGATTGGAGAACATCGCCTTGCGATGCTCGGCAGTGCGGTTGAATTTGCGATGTACCTTGCCGTGACGCATGACGGCGAACTCCTGGAAGATGACGGCGGCGAGCCGAAAGGTTGCGCGGCTCGAGCCGCTTATGGGTTCAGTAGTGTTCCTCGAAGCGCTTGGCCAGCTCTTCGATGTTCTCGGGCGGCCAGCCGGGCACTTCCATGCCGAGATGCAGGCCGAGGGAAGCGAGCACTTCCTTGATCTCGTTGAGCGACTTCCGGCCGAAATTCGGCGTGCGGAGCATCTCCGTCTCGCTCTTCTGGATCAGGTCGCCGATGTAGACGATGTTGTCGTTCTTCAGGCAGTTCGCCGAACGGACGGAAAGCTCGAGCTCGTCCACCTTCTTCAGCAGGGCCGGAGAGAACGGCAGCGTCTGGATCGCGGTCGCCTCGCTCTCACGCTTGGGCTCCTCGAAGTTGACGAAGATCTCCAGCTGGTCCTGCAGGATGCGGGCCGAATAGGCCAGAGCATCTTCAGGCGAGATCGAGCCGTTGGTCTCGATCTGCATCGTCAGCTTGTCGTAGTCGAGAATCTGGCCCTCGCGGGTGTTCTCGACCTTGTAGGAGACCTTGCGCACCGGAGAGTAAAGGCTGTCGATCGGGATGAGCCCGATCGGGGCATCCTCCGGGCGGTTGCGATCCGCCGCGACATAGCCCTTGCCCGTATCCACCGTGAACTCGACCCGCAGCTCCGCGCCCTCGTCGAGGGTGCAGATCGCAAGGTTCGGGTTCAGCACCTGCACATCGCCAACCGTCTGGATATCGCCGGCATAGAGCACGCCGGGACCCGTCTTCTTCGCCACCATGCGCTTCGGGCCATCGCCCTGCATCTTGATGGCGACATCCTTCACATTGAGGATGATGTCCGTCACATCCTCGCGCACGCCGGGAATGGACGAAAACTCGTGCAGTACCCCGTCGATGTGGATGGACGTCACCGCCGCGCCCTGGAGCGACGACAGCAGGATACGTCGCAGCGCGTTGCCCAGCGTCATGCCGAAGCCACGCTCCAGCGGCTCCGCCACCACGGTCGCAAAGCGCTTGGGATCGCTGCCGGCGTTCACCTGCAGCTTCTCGGGCTTGATCAGCTCTTGCCAGTTCTTCTGAATCACTTGCATCACCTTGCTTTCTCGCCGGGCTGACACGGCTGCCGGGGCTTTGAAGACCTCATCCGGAGGTGCAGACCCGTCCCGATCGGGGAGGAGAAACCGGGCAAACAACCCGCAGGCCAAAACCTACGGGACCAAGAGCGGATCAGACGCGGCGACGCTTGCGCGGACGGCAGCCGTTGTGCGGAATGGGCGTCACGTCACGGATGGAGGTGACGAGGAAGCCCGCCGCCTGCAGCGCGCGCAGAGCCGACTCACGTCCCGAACCGGGACCGGAGACCTCGACCTCGAGCGTGCGCATGCCATGCTCAGCAGCCTTGCGGGCGGCGTCCTCGGCAGCCATCTGCGCCGCATAAGGGGTGGACTTGCGCGACCCCTTGAAGCCCATGGCGCCGGCGGACGACCACGAGATCGTGTTGCCCTGCGCGTCGGTGATGGTGATCATCGTGTTGTTGAACGACGCGTTCACATGGGCAACGCCCGACGCGATGTTCTTGCGCTCGCGACGGCGAACGCGGGTAGCTTCCTTGGCCATACTCTTCTTGATCCTTCAAACGCGCCCGTAGCACCAGGCGCTCGGGAGAACCCCCTTCGGGGCCCGGATAATACCGAAAGGCCGGCACAGCCGGCCTCTCTTCACCCAGCCTTGCGGCCGATCACTTCTTCTTGCCGGCGATGGGCTTGGCCGGCCCCTTGCGCGTGCGGGCATTAGTGTGCGTGCGCTGCCCGCGCACCGGCAGGCCGCGACGATGACGCAGGCCCCGGTAGCAGCCGAGGTCCATCAGCCGCTTGATGTTCATGGCGACTTCCCGGCGCAGATCGCCTTCCACGATATAGTCGCGGTCGATGGCCTCGCGGATCTGCAGCACTTCCTGGTCTGTGAGCTGGTTCACGCGGCGCTCGGCCGGAATGCCAACCTTCTCCACGATCTCCTCGGCCTTCTTGGGGCCGATGCCATGGATATACTGGAGCGCGATCACCACGCGCTTGTTGGTCGGGATATTGACGCCTGCAATACGAGCCACTGCTCTCTCCATGTACCGCCGGCGACTGCCGCGCCGACGAAGGGACAAACTCCGCGTCCGGTGGAGGCCGGCCCGTGCGGAGACGAATACGCTGCGAATGCGACAAAGGCACCATGCCGCCCGGCCTTTCCGGCCGGAGCGAATGGCACCAACTTCCGAAGCGAGAGAGTGCGCATAACTGGGATTAACGAAAGAGTCAATTCGTTCTCGACTTCTCCCGCTGCCCCGAAGCGCCCTGGTAACAAAAACACCCCCGCTTGCAGCGGGGGTGCCGGAACCTGTTCACGCTGACACTATCAGCGTTCAAGCTGCCTGATGCAGCACGCCGTGGATGGCTTCTGTCACCGAATCGATGGGCATCATGCCATCGATCTGCTTGAGCTGGCTGCGCGCCATATAATAGGGAGCCACCACCGCCGTGTCCCGGTTATATGCTTCGAGGCGGCTCTTGAAGACCTCGGGATCATCATCCTTACGCACCGGC
This sequence comes from Xanthobacter sediminis, assembly GCF_043195015.1. Lineage (NCBI taxonomy): Bacteria > Pseudomonadati > Pseudomonadota > Alphaproteobacteria > Hyphomicrobiales > Xanthobacteraceae > Xanthobacter > Xanthobacter sediminis. The sequence goes on from NZ_JBAFWH010000009.1 coordinate 221,124, forward strand.
TCGCCCTTAGCGCTCGCCTCGGCGGCCCGGTTCACAATGCGATCCACCAGCTTTCCCTGGTCCACCACCAGTTCGATCACCGCGTCCAGCTTGATGCCCTTCTCCGCCAGCATGCGGTCGAGCGCCTCGGCCTGCGCGACGGTGCGCGGAAAGCCATCCAGGATGAAGCCGTTCTTCGCGTCCGGCAGCGCAAGGCGATCTGAGATGATGCCGATCACGATCTCGTCGGATACGAGGCCACCGGCCTCCATCACTTCTTTCGCTTTCAGGCCGATCGGCGTCCCCGCAGCGACGGCCGCGCGCAGCATGTCGCCCGTCGAGAGCTGCACGATCCCATGCCGCTCCACCAGTCGTTGCGCCTGGGTTCCCTTTCCCGCACCGGGCGGGCCGAGCAGAACGAGCCTCATCACTTCCTCCTCCCCCCACGCAGCTTCGCCTTCTTGACCAGTCCTTCGTACTGATGGGCGAGCAGGTGGCCTTGAATCTGAGACACAGTGTCCATCGTCACGCTGACCACGATCAAGAGCGACGTTCCGCCGAAATAGAACGGAACGGCCGCGTAGGAAATCAGCAGTTCGGGGAAGAGGCAAACCGCGGCGATGTAGGCGGCACCCACCACGGTAATGCGCGTCAGCACGTAATCAATGTACTCGGCGGTGCGCTCGCCCGGCCGGATGCCGGGAATGAAGCCACCATGCTTCTTCAGATTGTCCGCTGTCTCCACCGGATTAAACACAATCGCGGTGTAGAAAAAGCAGAAGAACACGATCAACGCGACATAAAGCGCCATGTAAAGCGGACGCCCATGGCCGAGGAAGGTCGTGATGGTCTGCAGCCATTCCGGCCCCTGGCCCTGCGTGAAGCTGGCGATGGTGGTGGGGATCAGCAGCAGCGAGGACGCAAAGATCGGCGGAATGACGCCGGAGGTGTTCAGCTTAAGCGGCAGGTGCGAGGACTGCCCCTCATAAATGCGGTTACCCACCTGACGCTTGGGATACTGAATCAGCAGCCGCCGCTGCGCGCGCTCCATGAAGACGATGAACGCGATGACGACCACAGCCATGACCAGCACGGCCAGAATCGCAAGCGTGGAGATCGCGCCCTCGCGGCCGAGCTCAAGCGTGCGGACGAAGGCGCCCGGCAGCTCCGCAACGATACCGCCAAAAATGATGAGCGAAGTGCCGTTGCCGATGCCGCGCGAGGTGATCTGCTCGCCCAGCCACATCAGGAACATCGTGCCGCCGGTCAGCGTGATGACCGTCGAGATCCGGAAGAACCAGCCGGGATCCGCAACCACAGTGCCCGACCCCTCCAGGCCGACGGCAATGCCGTAAGCCTGAAACAGCGCCAGCACGACGGTAAGATAGCGCGTGTACTGGTTGAGCTGCTTGCGGCCCGCCTCGCCTTCCTTCTTCAGCGTCTCAAGCGTGGGAGACACGCTTGTGAGAAGCTGGATGATGATGGAGGCCGAAATGTACGGCATGATGTTCAGGGCGAAGATAGCCATGCGCTCCACGGCGCCGCCCGAGAACATGTTGAAAAGGCCGATGATCCCCTGATTCGCGGTCTTGAAAACGTCCGCTAGCGCATCGGGATTGATTCCCGGCATCGGGATATAGGTACCGAGCCGGTACACGATAAGCGCGCCAAGGGTGAACCAAATGCGCTTCTTCAGCTCCTCGGCCTTGCCGAGAGCGCCGAAATTGAGGTTCGCCGCGAGTTGTTCCGCCGCCGAGACCATGCCTTGCTCCGCTGGACGCCACCCCTAGTGGGGCAGCCCTGATATATGGGCGGGATTTGCGGTGCCAAGGCGGCGCCGGCGCAACGCCCTAAAAAGCACATACCCGGCGCGAAGCCGGGCTGCCAAGGACGAAAGGCTGCACGAGATGCCGCGCCGCGCACCAAAACGGCCGGGCTATGCGCCCGGCCGTATTTTTTTCAGACCGCTTCGGCCGCTACAGTCGGCGGCGCTAGCACGATCACTTTGCCACCGGCAGCTTCGACCGCCGACACCACGGAAGCCGTAGCGTAGGCGACCTCCAGCGTCACCGCGGACTTCAGTTCGCCACCGCCCAGCACGCGGACACCGTCCTTCGGACGACGCAGCACACCGGCCGCAACCAGCACGGAGACAGTGATCGGCTCCGCCGCGTTGATCTTGCCGGCGTCGATCTCAACCTGAATGCGGCCGATTGCCACTTCATTGTAGTCGAGGCGGAAGATGTTATGGAAGCCACGCTTCGGCAGACGCCGATGCAGCGGCATCTGACCACCCTCAAACCCCTTCACGGCAACGCCGGTGCGGGACTTCTGGCCCTTCACGCCGCGACCGCCGGTCTTGCCCTTGCCGGAGCCAATGCCGCGACCAACGCGGATGCGGCTCTTCCGGGCGCCCGGGTTGTCCCGGATCTCATCGAGCTTCATGGTTCAGCTCCTCACTCCCCCTCGACCACACGGACGAGGTGGGCGACCTTCGCGATCATGCCGCGAACGGCCGGCGTATCCTGGAGAGTGGAGCGACGGTGCAGCTTGTTCAGCCCAAGACCCTTGAGGGTCGCTTCCTGGCTGAACGGGCGGCGGATCGGCGAACCGACCTGCTCCACGGTGATGGTTTTCTCGCTCATAGTGGCGCGCTCCTAATCGTGGGTTCGCGCCGCTCAGTCGGTCGCTTCCGCGTCTTCGACGCGGCGGCGAGACTGAAGCTGCGACACCTTGAGACCGCGACGGGCAGCGACCGAGCGCGGGCTGTCCTGGTTCTTGAGCGCATCGAACGTGGCGCGGACCATGTTGTACGGGTTGGAAGACCCGAAGGACTTCGCAACCACGTCGTGCATGCCCAGCGTCTCGAACACGGCGCGCATCGGACCACCGGCGATGATGCCGGTACCAGCCGGGGCGGCGCGCAGCACCACCTTGCCGGCACCGTGATGCCCGGCGACGTCATGGTGCAGCGTGCGGCCTTCCCGCAGCGGCACGCGGATGAGAGCCCGCTTGGCGCTCTCTGTCGCCTTGCGGATCGCCTCCGGCACCTCGCGGGCCTTGCCGTGGCCAAAACCCACGCGGCCCTTCTGGTCACCCACAACCACCAGGGCGGCAAAGCCGAAACGACGGCCGCCCTTCACCACCTTCGCGACGCGATTGATGTGGACCAGCTTGTCCACGAACGTGTTGTCACGATCCTCGCGCTCCTGGCGCGGTTCCCGTTCACGGGCCATTTTTGCGTCCTCGCGTCAGAACTGAAGGCCGCCTTCGCGGGCGCCCTCAGCGAGCGCCTTGACGCGCCCGTGATAGATGTATGCGCCGCGATCGAACACGACCGTGGTCACGCCCTTCGCCAGCGCCCGCTCAGCCACCAGCTTGCCGATGGTCTTGGCCGCTTCGGTGTCCGCGCCGGTCTTGAGAGCGGAGCGCAGCTCCTTCTCCAAGCTCGACGCGGCGGCGAGGGTCTCGCCCTTCGCATCGTCGATAATCTGCGCATAGATATGCTGCGAGGTGCGGTGCACCGACAGGCGAAGACGCCCGTTCGCAGCGGCGCGGATGGCGCGGCGCACCTTGGCCTTGCGGCGCGCCAGCGCCTCCAAATCCTTAGCCATGGTCCGCCTCCGTTACTTCTTCTTGCCTTCCTTACGGAAGATGAACTCACCCGCGTACTTCACACCCTTGCCCTTATAGGGCTCGGGGCCGCGGAACTCACGAATCTCCGCCGCCACCTGACCGACCTGCTGGCGATCGATGCCGGTCACCACCACCTCTGTGGGCTTCGGCGTGACGATCTGGATCCCTTCCGGGATGGCGTAGATCACGTCGTGCGAATAGCCCAGCGAAAGGTTCAGGTTCTTGCCCTGCACCGCAGCCTTGTAGCCAACGCCCGTGATCTCCAGCTTCTTCTCGAAGCCCTTGGTCACGCCCTCAACCAGGTTCGCCACCAGCGTGCGGGACATGCCCCACATCGCCCGATGCCGGCCGGTCTCGCCATTCATCGCCAGCTTGATCTCGGAACCCTCGATCTTCGCCGCGATCTCTTCCACCAGGGTCACCTGAAGCGCGCCCTTGGGGCCCTTCACCTTCACCGTCTGGCCGTCCAGCGTGGCGGTCACGCCGGCCGGAATGGCGACGGGAAGCTTGCCGATCTTCGACATTCTATCCTCCTTCGCCTCAGAACACGGTGCAGAGCACTTCGCCGCCAACATTCTTGTCGCGGGCTTCGTGGTCGGCCATCACGCCCTGGGGCGTGGAGACGACCGCAATGCCGAGACCGTTGGCGACGCGGGGCAGGTTCTTCACCGACGCATACACGCGGCGGCCGGGCTTCGACACGCGGGCGATCTCGCGGATCACCGGAGCGCCGTCGAAATACTTGAGCTCAATCTCGAACTCGCTACGGCCGTTGCCCTGATCCGTGGCGGTATACCCGCGGATGTAGCCTTCGTCGCGCAGCACGTCGAGCACGGACGCCCGCAGGCGCGAGCCGGGGGTGGAGGTCTTCTCCTTCCGGCGCATCTGCGCATTGCGGATACGGGTGATGAGATCGCCGATGGGATCATTCACAGACATGCGATCCTCCTCACCAGCTCGACTTCACGAGACCGGGGATCATGCCCTGGTTACCGAGCTCACGCAGCGAAACGCGGCTCATCTTGAGCTTGCGGTAGAACGCACGCGGACGGCCCGTCACCTCGCACCGGTTGCGGATGCGGATCTTGGCGCCGTTGCGCGGCATCTGCGCCAGCTTCAAGGTCGCCTGGAAGCGCTCCTCGATGGGCAGGGTCTTGTCATTCACGATCGCCTTCAGACGCGTGCGCTTCGCCGCCTGGCCTGCAGCCAGCTTGCGACGGCGCTCGTTCGTCTCGATCGCGCTCTTCTTCGCCATCTCTTGCTCCTGTTCTCCGCGTCTGAGAGCGCGTCGTCGCCCCCTCACGGCCGGAAAAGCATTCGAAACAGTCACTCTCTTCGCCATTTCCCGAAGGAAATGACCGAGGCGCACCGAATCGAAGCGCCCCTTCTAATCGATCACTGGCGGAAGGGGAAGTTGAAGGCCTTGAGCAGAGCCCGGGCCTCGTCATCCGTCTTCGCGCTGGTGCACACGATGATGTCCATGCCCCAGATCTGCTCGACGCGGTCGTAGTTGATCTCGGGGAACACGATGTGCTCCTTGATGCCCATAGCGTAGTTGCCACGGCCATCGAAGCTCTTGGGGTTGAGGCCCCGGAAGTCTCGCACGCGCGGCAGCGCCATGTTCACGAGGCGATCCAGGAACTCGTACATGCGCACCTTGCGAAGGGTGACCTTCGCGCCAACCGGCTGGTTCTCGCGCAGCTTGAAGTTCGAGATCGCCTTGCGGGCCCGCGTCAGAACCGGCTTCTGGCCGGCAATGAGCGAAAGATCCGCGGCGGCGGTCGTCGCCTTCTTCGTGTCGGCGGTGGCTTCGCCCACACCCATGTTGATGACGATCTTCTCGATCGTCGGAACTTCCATAGGGTTCTTATAGCTGAACTGCTCGATCAGCTTCGGGCGCACCACGGTGTCATAATGGGCGCGCAGCCGCGGAGTGTACGCGTCAGCCATCGATCTTCTCCCCGGAGCGCTTGGCCACGCGGACCTTGCTCCCGTCCTCCAGCACCTGGAAACCGACGCGGGTCGGCTTGCCGTCCTTGGGATCGGCGATGGCGACGTTCGACAGGTGGATCGGCCCCTCCTTAGAGATGATGCCGCCCTCCTGGTTCGCCGTCTGGCGCTGGTGGCGCTTGACGATGTTAATGCCCCGGACGAGCGCGCGCTCCTCCTTCGGCATCACCTGGATGACCTCGCCGGTGCGGCCCTTATCGCGGCCAGCGAGGACGACGACCTTGTCGCCCTTCTTGATCTTCGCGGCCATCACAGCACCTCCGGCGCCAGCGAGATGATCTTCATGTGGTTCTTGGAGCGGAGCTCGCGCGGAACCGGGCCGAAGATACGAGTGCCCACCGGCTCCTTGTTGTTGTTGATCAGCACGGCCGCGTTGCGGTCGAAACGGATCACGGAGCCGTCAACGCGACGGATGTCCTTGGCGGTACGCACCACCACGGCCTTCATCACGTCGCCCTTCTTCACGCGGCCACGAGGAATCGCCTCTTTGACCGACACCACGATGATGTCGCCCACGTGGGCATACTTCCGCTTCGAGCCGCCAAGCACCTTGATGCACATGACGCGACGCGCGCCGGAATTGTCCGCCACGTCGAGATTGGTCTGCATCTGGATCATGACGCACCTGTTCTCGTCATCCGGCGCCACCGGTCACCCGGCTTTGCCTAACCCTTGTTCTCCGTGCCCGCTCATCGAAACACGGGTTGCCGCAATGCGGTCTCCTCTCGCGCCTCCCAAAGGCAACGCGACGGACCCAGCATCGGGGGCTCTTCACTCACCCGGGCGAATCACCCGGGTGAGAAAGTTCTCAGTATCAGACTTCCGCCCGCTTCTCACCCTGGATCACGATCCAGTTCTTGAGCTTAGACAGCGGACGGTGCTCCTCGATCCACACCGTATCACCCACCTTCCAGGCGTTGGCCTCGTCGTGGGCGTGGTACTTCTTGGACCGGCGAACGGTCTTCTTGAGCAGCGGGTGAGTGAAGCGACGCTCCACCCGCACCACCACGGTCTTGTCGGTCTTGTCGCTCACCACGACGCCCTGGAGCACGCGCTTCGGCATCGCTTCCTCACTCCGCCTTCTGCGCCGCGCCGGCGCTCTTCTGACCCTGCACGGTCTTGATCCGCGCGATATCGCGGCGAACCTGTTTGGTCCGGGCAGTATTCTCCAGTTGACCTGTCGCCTTCTGGAAGCGCAGGTTGAACTGTTCCTTCTTCAGCTTCAGCAGCTCATCCGCGAGCTGATCGGGGCTGAGGGCCCGAACGTCCTCGGCTTTCATGAGCCTCTCCTCACTCGGCGATGCGCTGGATGAAGCGCGTCTTGATGGGCAGCTTCGCCGCCGCAAGGGTCAGCGCCTCGCGCGCGAGCTCAACGCTCACCCCATCGATCTCGAACATGATGCGGCCGGGCTTGATCTTGGCCGCCCAATATTCCGGAGCACCCTTGCCCTTACCCATACGAACTTCGGTGGGCTTGGCGGACACGGGCACATCGGGGAAAACCCGGATCCAAACCCGACCCGCGCGCTTCATGTGGCGGGTAAGGGCGCGGCGGGCCGCCTCGATCTGGCGGGCGGTGACACGCTCCGGCTCCATGGCCTTGAGGCCGAATTCGCCGAAGTTTAGTTCCGTGCCGCCCTTGGCGACGCCGTGAATGCGTCCCTTGAACTGCTTGCGGAACTTGGTGCGCTTGGGTTGCAGCATGGCTTAAACGCCTTCCTTCTCGCAGCCGTCAGGCGCGATCGCCGCGATCGCCGCGGTCGCGATCGCCACGCTCACGGTCGCCGCGCTCACGCCGCGGGGGACGCGAGGAGGGACCGGCTTCCTGCTCGGCCTGGCGCTTGTCCTGCGCCATGGGATCGTGCTCGAGGATCTCGCCCTTGAAGATCCACACCTTGACACCGCAGGTGCCGTAGGTGGTGAACGCAGTGGCTGTGCCATAGTCCACGTCCGCACGCAGAGTGTGCAGCGGAACGCGACCCTCGCGGTACCACTCGAGGCGGGCGATCTCCGCGCCGCCGAGGCGACCCGAGCAGTTGATGCGAATGCCTTCGGCGCCGAGCCGCATCGCCGACTGAACGGCGCGCTTCATCGCGCGGCGGAACGCCACACGGCGCTCCAGCTGCTGGGCAATGGACTCGGCCACCAGCCGCGCGTCGGTTTCCGGCTTGCGGATCTCGACGATGTTGATGAAGACCTCCGAGTTGGTCATCTCGGCGACCTTCTTGCGCAGCTTGTCGATGTCCGCGCCCTTCTTGCCGATGACCACGCCCGGACGAGCCGAATAAATGGTCACGCGGCATTTCTTGTGCGGACGCTCGATCACCACGCGCGACACCGCAGCCTGCTTGAGCTGCTTGAACAGCATCTCGCGGATCTTGATGTCCTCGTGGAGGAGCTTGCCGTACTCGCCCTTGCTGGCGAACCAGCGGGAGTCCCACGTGCGGTTGATGCCGAGCCGGAGCCCGACCGGATTGACCTTTTGACCCATCAGGCCCGCTCCTCGACTTCCCGCACCACGATGGTGATGTGGGAGAAGGGCTTCTCGATGCGCGAGGCGCGACCGCGCGCCCGCGGCGAGAACCGCTTCATCACCAGTCCCTTGCCCACGTGCGCCTCGGCAACGATCAGGTCGTCGACATCGAGCTCGTGGTTGTTCTCGGCGTTCGCAATCGCGCTCTCGAGGCACTTCTTCACATCGCGGGCGATCCGCTTGTGGGAGAACTCGAGATCGGCGAGCGCCGTCGCCACCTTCTTGCCGCGGATCAGGCCCGCGACCAGATTCAGCTTCTGCGGCGAGACGCGCAGGTTGCGCGCCACAGCCTTGGCTTCGTTGTCCGCGAGCGCGCGGGGCTTTGCCTGCTTACTCATGACCGATCACCGCCGCTTCGACTTCTTGTCGGCCGCGTGTCCATAGTAGGTCCGCGTAGGCGCGAACTCACCGAACTTCTGACCGATCATTTCCTCGGTAACCGTCACGGGCACATGCTTGTGCCCGTTATAGACGCCGAAGGTTAAGCCCACGAATTGGGGCAGGATGGTGGAGCGCCGGCTCCAAATCTTGATCACGTCCCTGCGACCCGAACCCTGAGCGGCTTCCGCCTTCTTGAGCAGGTAGCCGTCGACGAACGGGCCTTTCCAAACCGACCTTGTCATCTGTCAGGCCCTCACTTCTTCCGCTTGTGACGGCTGGACACGATGAACTTGTCCGTCGCCTTGTTGCTGCGGGTCTTCTTGCCCTTGGTGGGAATACCCCAGGGCGTGACCGGATGCCGGCCGCCCGAGGTACGGCCTTCGCCGCCGCCGTGCGGGTGGTCCACCGGGTTCATGACGACGCCACGATTGTGGGGACGCTGGCCCAGCCACCGGCTGCGCCCGGCCTTGCCGAGCGAGATGTTCATGTGGTCCGGGTTCGAAACCGCACCGACAGTCGCATAGCACGCGCCGTGCACGAGGCGCTGCTCGCCGGAGTTCAGGCGCAGGATCACGTAGCCTTCATCGCGGCCCACGATCTGCGCATAGCTGCCGGCCGAGCGAGCGATCTGCCCACCCTTGCCCTGCTTCAGCTCCACGTTGTGCACGATCGTGCCAACGGGAAGCGAAGAAAGCGGACCGGCATTGCCCGGCTTCACGTCCACCTGCGGGCCGGCAATCACCTGGTCGCCGACAGCGAGGCGCTGCGGAGCCAGAATGTACGCCAGCTCGCCGTCCTCATACTTGATGAGGGCAATGAAAGCCGTGCGGTTCGGATCATACTCGATCCGCTCCACCGCCGCCGGAACGCCGCGCTTGCTGCGCTTGAAGTCCACCAGGCGGTAGGTCTGCTTGTGGCCGCCGCCGCGGAAGCGGACGGTAATGCGGCCATTGTTGTTGCGTCCGCCCGAGGAGCTCTTGCCCTCGGTCAGGGTCTTCACCGGCTTGCCCTTGTAGAGGCCGGAGCGGTCCACGATCACGAGCTGGCGAAGGCTCGGCGTGACCGGCTTGAAATGCTTCAGCGCCATGGTCTTATCCCGTTCCCCTCAGCTCTCTCAGAGGCCCGTCGTGATGTCGATCTTCTGGCCCTCTTCGAGGGTCACGACCGCCTTCTTGACGTCGCTCTGGACGCCCTTGCGGCCGCGGAAGACCTTCACCTTGCCCTTGCGGACCAGGGTGTTGACGCTCTTGACCTTGACGTCGAAGAGCTTCTCGACCGCTTCCTTGATCGCCGGCTTGGTAGCGGTCTTCGCCACCTTGAAGACGACCTTGTTCTGCTCGCTCTGGTTCGTCGCCTTTTCGGTGATGACCGGCGAGACGATCACGTCGTAATGACGCGGCTCGATGTTGCGCGCGGAACTCATTTGAAGCGCGCCTCCAGCGCATCCACGGCGGCCTTCGTCAGCACCAGCGTGTCGCGACGCAGGATGTCGTAGACGTTGATGCCCTGGACCGGGAGAACGTCCACGTAGGGCAGGTTCCGGGCGGCTAGCGCCACGTTCTGCTCCACCTGGGCCCCGTCCACGATGAGCACCGACGCCCAGCCGAGCTGCGCGAAACGGTCCTTCAAGGCCTTGGTCTTGGGCTCGGCGAACGACACATTGTCGACCACCACGATCTGCTCGGCCTTCACCTTCGAAGACAAAGCATGCTTCAGCGCGAGGGCACGAACCTTCTTCGGCAGCTCGAACGCATGGGAGCGCACGACCGGCCCGAAGGCGCGGCCACCGCCACGGAACTGCGGCGCAGACGCCGCGCCGTGACGGGCGTTACCGGTGCCCTTCTGCTTGTACATCTTCTTGGACGTGCGGTTGATCTCCGAACGGCCCTTGGTGCGGTGCGTGCCCGCCTGGCGACGGGCGAGCTGCCACGTCACCATCCGGTGCAGGATGTCCGCGCGCGGCTCGAGACCGAAGATCTCATCCGACAGCGTCACAGAACCGGCGTCGGTGCCGTCGAGCGTCTTGACGGTGAGTTCCATCACGCGCCCTCCTCGTTGGTGGCCTCAGCCGCAGGAGCAGCTTCGACCGGAGCGCCTACCTTGAACGCGCCGGGCTGCGGAGCTTCCGCGGGAAGCTTTTTCTTCACGGCGTCGCGCACGGTGATCCAGCCACCAGCGTGACCGGGGACAGCGCCTTCGACCGCGATCAGGCCGCGCTCGACATCGGTCATCACGACCTTCAGATTCTGGGTGGTGACGGTGACATCACCCATGTGACCAGGCATCTTCTTGTTCTTGAAGGTCTTGCCGGGATCCTGACGGCCACCGGTAGAACCGATCGAACGATGCGAGATCGACACGCCATGCGAAGCACGCAGACCGCCGAAGTTGTGGCGCTTCATGCCGCCAGCGAAACCCTTACCGATGGTGGTACCGGTCACGTCGACGTACTGGCCAACAACAAAGTGATCGACAGTGATCTCGGCGCCGACTGGGATGAGGGCGTCTTCCGGAACCCGGAACTCCACCATCTTCCGCTTCGGCTCCACCTGAGCCACCGCGAAGTGACCGCGCTCCGCGCGGGTCACATTCTTCGGCTTGCGCCGGCCAGCACCGAGCTGCACCGCGACATAGCCATTGTTATCGAGCGTACGGTGGGCAACCACCTGGCAGCTCTCGACTTTCAGCACAGTGACCGGAACATGCTCGCCGGCATCCGTGAAGATGCGGGTCATGCCGACCTTCTGGGCGATGACGCCTGACCTCATGGTCGTGTCTCCTCGCCTCTCGTTCAAAGCTTGATTTCGACGTCAACGCCGGCGGCGAGGTCGAGCTTCATCAGCGCGTCCACCGTCTGGGGCGTCGGATCGACGATATCGAGCAACCGCTTGTGAGTACGCATCTCAAACTGCTCGCGCGACTTCTTGTCGATGTGCGGAGAGCGATTGACGGTGAACTTCTCGATCCGCGTCGGCAGCGGGATCGGGCCGCGCACCTGCGCACCCGTGCGCTTGGCCGTGGCGACGATCTCGCGCGTCGAAGCATCGAGGATGCGGTGATCGAACGCCTTCAGGCGAATTCGAATGTTCTGGCCGTTCATGGCTCAAAGGCTCCGGGAATGAAGGGCACGCGCACCTGACGCAAAACGCCGCGCGGCGTGCCCCCGTTTCTTTTCTTTTGAATCACTCGATGATGGAG